>JAVHVL010000378.1:0-4567 GCA_032160565.1 Pseudonocardiales bacterium
TCCGCTGCCGCCCGCGGGTGGCGCGTCAAGGCGATCGGCGCCGGCCACTCGTTCACCTCGATCGGGGCGACGGACGGCGTCCAGATCCGGCTCGACCGCCTCGCCGGAGTCGTGCGCGCCGACCGGGAGACCGGGCTGGTCACCGTGCTGGGCGGCACCCGGCTGCACGAGCTCAACCCCGTGCTGTGGCAGCTCGGCCTGTCCATGAGCAACCTCGGCGACATCGATGCGCAGACCATCTCCGGCGCGATCTCCACCGGCACCCACGGCACCGGCGCACGGCTCGGCGGCCTCGCCACGCAGGTGCGGGCACTGCAGCTCGTGCTCGCGGACGGCTCCCTGCTGAACTGCTCGGCGGACGAGGACCCCGACGTGTTCGCGGCGGCCCGGATCGGGCTCGGCGCCCTCGGCATAATCGCCACGGTGACGCTGCAGTGCGAGCCGGCGTTTGCGCTCGCCGCGGCCGAGGCACCCGGGGAACTTGACCACGTCCTGGCCGAGCTGGACCAGAACGTCACCGGCAACGACCACTTCGAGTTCTACTGGTTCCCGCACACCCGACGGGTGCTCACCAAACGCAACAACCGGGTGCTGCCGAACACCCAGCTTCGGCCGCTGGGCAGGCTGCGGCACCTTGTGGACGACGAGTTCCTGGCCAACACCGTCTTCGACGCGATCAACCGGGTGACGACCCGTCGCCCCGCCGTGATCCCCCGGGCGAATGCGATCGCGGCGTGCGTGCTGTCGCCGAGGGACTACATCGACCGCTCGTACCGCGTGTTCGCGTCACCGCGGCGCGTGCGGTTCCGCGAGATGGAGTACGCCGTCGCGCGCAGCGCCGTCCCCCAGGTGATCGAGGGCATCGAGGCGTACCTCGCGCGCAGCGGCGAGCGGATCGGCTTCCCCGTCGAGGTGCGGTTCGCGGCCGCCGACGACATCTGGCTGTCCACCGCGCACGATCGCGACAGCGGGTACATCGCAGTGCACCAGTACGCCCGCCGCGAGCACGAGCCGTATTTCCGCGCCGTCGAATCCATCGCGACGGAGCTGGGCGGGCGGCCGCACTGGGGCAAGCTGCACTACCGGGACGCGGAATCCCTCCGCGTCGGCTATCGGCATTTCGACGACTTCCTCGCCGTGCGCGATCGGCTGGACCCGACGCGCCTGTTCGGCAACGAATACCTGGAGCGCGTGCTCGGGCCGTGACGATCAGCGTGCCTGGACGATCCCACCTGCTCTGCGCCGCGACGTCCCCGCAGTCGACGACGACGGTGTACCACCGCACGGCCGTGACGCAGCTCCTGCTCGCGTGTGCCAGACCGTAGCGACCACGACCGACAGCGGGCCCCGGCCGGGCTACCCTGATCAAGACGCGGGGGCGGTAGATGAAGCACAGGACCATGCCCACCTGGGCAAAGCGGGCGGCTGCGCTGGCTGTGGTGACCACAGTCCTGGCGGCGCTCGCGATCGTCCTCTTCCGGCCACGACACCATCCGGCGCCGGCCGCCGCGGCGCAGCCGACGCCGGTCGTCACGCAGCCGTCGCCCGCGCCGTCGCCCTCGCAGTCGCCGGTTGCCCTGGTCAAGCCGGCACCACCCAAGATCCCGCACGATGCGGTCGCGCCCGCCGTCCCCACGGCCTTCGAGATGAAGGGCGCCGCGTTCGACATCAAGGCAGACGTCTGCCAGATGCCGTACGTGCGGCCGCTCGACCCGCCCGGGGACCAGCTGCACACGGTCTGCTGGGTCGAGTCGGACTTCGGCGTCGCCCCGGGCAGTAATGCCAGGGGTACCAGCTACGTGCTCGGGCATGCCTGGGCAGAGGCCCAGCTCGTGTTCAACCCGCTGTCGGAATACGCGATGAAGCACGTCGACGAGCAGCACCCCGTGGTGGAGGCCGGCGTCCCCACCAACCCGGTCAAGGCCCTCAACGGGTACACGATCACCCTCAAGACAGCCGGCGGCGTCCTCACCTACAAGGTGCAGCGTGCCTTCAGCGTGAGCAAGCTCCGAGCGGGCGACGTCCCCTCGCTCATGGCCGATACCCCCAAGCGCGTCGTGCTGATCACCTGCGGCGTGCGGGACGGCCGGGACGTCGAGGTCAACGTCGTGGTGTACGCCTACCTCGTCTCGTCGCGCTCGGCGCACCGCCCCGCCGCGGTGCCGCCGACCGTGCAGCCGGCCGTGCCGCCGCTCAGCAGGGCGGCTCCCCTCTCCGGTGAGTAATCCGCCCGACGGCGGGTGGGAGAATTGCACGGTGACGGCGCGCATCACCATCCCCGACGGCATCAAGCCGGCCGACGGACGCTTCGGCTCCGGGCCGTCGAAAGTCCCCGCAGACGCCGTCGAAGCGCTGGGCGCCACCGGCGGCACGCTGCTGGGCACCAGCCACCGGCAAGCACCCGTGCGTACCCTCGTCGCCCGCATCCGCGCCGGGCTGGCCGAGCTGTTCGCGCTGCCGGACGGCTACGAGATCGCGCTGGGCAACGGCGGTTCGACCGCGTTCTGGGACGCGGCCGCGTTCGGCCTGATCCGCGGGCGGGCGCAGCACGTCGTGTGCGGAGAGTTCTCCGCCAAGTTCACCGCCGTCACCCGTGGCGCACCGTTCCTCGATGAGCCGACCGAGCTGCGCAGCGACTACGGCAGCGGCGCGACGCCACAGGCCGAGCCGGGAGTGGACGCCTACGCGTGGCCGCAGAACGAGACCTCCACCGGCGTCGCGCTGCCGGTTCGCCGCGTCGCCGGCGCCGACCCGGGGGCGCTCATGCTCGTGGACGCGACGTCCGCGGCCGGCGGCATGGCGGTGGACATCGCCGAGTCAGACGCGTACTACTTCGCCCCGCAGAAGGGCTTCGCGGGCGACGGCGGCCTGTGGCTGGCCGCCCGGTCGCCGGCGGCGCTCGAGCGCGCCGCCGAGCTGAGGGCCGGCCGCTGGATCCCGCCGTCGCTCGACCTCACCATCGCCCTGGAGAACTCCCGCAAGGACCAGACGTACAACACCCCCGCCATCGCCACCCTGTGGCTGCTCGCCAACCAGGTGGAGTGGCTACTGGCGAGCGGCGGCCTGGACTGGGCCGCCAAGCGCACCGCGGACTCCTCCGGCCGCCTCTACGCCTGGGCGGAGTCGGCCGCGTTCGCCACCCCGTACGTCGTCGACCCCGCGCTGCGCAGCCCCGTCGTCGGGACGATCGACCTCGTCGCGGCGGTGGACGCCGCGGCGGTGGCGGCCACCCTCCGGGCGAACGGGATCGTCGATACCGAGCCATATCGGGCGCTCGGGCGCAACCAGCTTCGCGTCGGCATGTACCCCGCGGTCGACCCGTCCGACGTGGACGCGCTGACCGCCTGCGTCGACTACGTCGTGGAGCGGCTCTGACACGGCGTGTACTACCGGGATCCGCTTGCCGCACGCCTATCGTCGGGCCATGCGACAGCTCCGCTTCCTGAAGCCGGGTGACGACGGCAACCACGTCATCGTCGAGACGGCTGACGGCGCCGAGCAGTTCGTGCTCTCCATCGACGCCACGCTGCGCGACGCCGTGCGCGCCGACCTGCCGCGGCTGCACCCGAGCGCGCCGGCGCCGGATCTGTCCATCGGCCCGCGGGAGATCCAGATGCGGGTACGCGCCGGTGCCTCGCCGCGTGAGCTGGCCGAGGCGAACGGGATGACGCTGGAGCGGGTGCTGCGCTTCGCCCAGCCGGTCCTCGCGGAGCGCGTCCGGATCGCGGACGAGGCCCGCCGCTCCAAGGCGCGGCGCAGCACCACCGAGGGGCAGAGCGTGATCTTCGGCGAGGCCGTGGACGAGCGGTTCGCCGCGCATGGCATCGACCCGACGTCGGTCACGTGGGACGCCCGGCGCCGCGACGACGGGCAGTGGGTCGTCAGCGCCGGGTGGCTGGGCGGTGACTCGCAGCGGGTCGCGGACTGGCTGTTCCACCTCAGCGCGCGCAGCGTCACGCCGATCGACGACACCGCGGCCGACCTGCTCAGTGACCGTCCGATCCGGCCCGTCGTCAGCGCGGTGGAGGAGCCGGAGCGACCGACGCTGGCCGCGGCACCACCGCTCGTCCGCGGCGTCGTCGCCTTCCCGGCAATGGGTGACGTGCGCCATGAGCCGCCGGCCGCACCCCACGTCGAGGACGTATTCGATCAGGACGCGGTCGATGGTGCCGTCGAACCCGAACTGCCGGAGGGCGCGCAGGGCTTCGACGCGCCGCCGCTGCCGCTGCGCCTCGCGGAGCCACCCGCGGGGCAGCCGCGCAAGACTCCCGCCGCCACCGCGGAGACCAGCCGGCTGCCGAAGCTGAAGAACCTCGGCGTCGCGCAGCGCGAGGACGAGACCGACGAGGAGCGCGCCGCACGCGCCCGTATCCCCTCGTGGGACGACATCCTGCTCGGCGTGCGCCGCAAGCAGGACTGACCACCGCTCGATAGGAGCGTCCCGGGCCGTTCGCCCGGGACGAAACTCGTTCGTCGTCGTCGGTGCGGACACGTACCGTCGGACCTCGTGTCGACCTCCGCGCAGACCGAAGAGGTGACCGGGCAGCAAGGCACCCTGGCCACCGTC
>JAVHVL010000409.1:0-9535 GCA_032160565.1 Pseudonocardiales bacterium
GAGCACATCATGCACTCCGCACTGCGGGTGATCGGCGAGCACGGCATCGGCGGGCTGACGAACCGCCGCGTCGCCAAGGAGGCGGGCATCTCGCTGGGCTCGCTGACGTATCACTTCGCGTCCCAGCGCGACCTGCTGCGGGAGAGCCTGCTGCTGTTCGTCGAGGACGAGGCGCGGCGGAACACGGCGATCGCGGACTCGCTGGCAGAGTCGGTGCGCGGGCTCGCCGAAGCCGCGGCAGCGGCGGAGGCGGCGCTCACCCAAATGGCGATGGGGCCCGAGGAGCTCGGCGTCTACGAGGTATACCTGCACTCCGCGCGCGACCCCGAGCTGCACGAGGCCGCCCTGCGCTGCTTCGCCGCCTACGACCGGGTGGCGACCACGACGCTGACCCTGCTCGGCGTGACGGAGCCGGAGCGGGTGGCGCGGCACGTGGTCGCGCTGGTCACCGGCTCCCAGTTGCGGCGCTTGGCGACCGGCGCGGACGACGCCGCGGGCATCGCCGAGGGGCTGATCATGCTGCTGGCCGGCACCGACTGGAGCGCCTCGACGGGGTGACCGCGCGTCCGCTCCCCGGCACAGCCGCGCGGCGGTACGGTGCGCCGATGTGGTGGCGCCGAGCATCGGCAGTCGCGGTGGCTGCCGCGCTCGGGCTGAGCGCGTGCACCAGCCCGACGCAGCGGCCACCCGGCTCCGCGACCACTTCGCCCCGCGCCACAACCACCTCGCCCCGCACCTCGACCACGCCACCCCCCGCTTCGACGGCCCCGCCCGCGCCGCGGACGGTCACCATCCTCGGCTCGGGCGACGTGCTGATCCACCCGCCGCTGTGGGAGCAGGCGCACGCCGACGCTGTCGCCGAGGGGCGCAGTGGCTACGACTTCGGCCCGATCTACGCCAGCATCGCCCCGGACGTCCACACCGCCGACCTCGCCACCTGCGAGATGGAAACGCCGCTCGCGCCGCCGCAGGGGCCGTTCTCCGGCTGGCCCGACTTCAGCGCGCCGCCGCAGGTGCTCGCCGCGCTCAAGGGGGTCGGCTACCGCAGCTGCACCACCGCGTCCAACCACTCCCTCGACCAGGGCTACGCCGGGGTCGAGCGCACCCTGGACGAGCTGGACGCCGCCGGCCTGAAGCACACCGGCAGCGCGCGCAGCGCCGCTGAAGCCGGCCGGCCATTGATCGTCACCACCGCCTCCGGCGTGCGGGTCGCGCAGCTGGCGTACTCGTTCGACTTCAACGGCATCCCGCTGCCCGCCGCCCAGCCGTGGCTGGCCAATCGCACCGACGTGCCGACGATCCTCGCTGCCGCCCGGCGGGCCAAACTGGCCGGCGCCGACATCGTCGTGGTCTCGATGCACTGGGGCACCGAGTACGACCACTTCGCCACGCAGGAGCAGAAGGACCAGGCCGCCGCGCTGCTCGCCTCGCCCGACGTCGACGTGATCCTCGGCGATCACGCGCACGTGGTTCAGCCGATGCAGAAGATCCACGGCAAGTGGGTCATCTACTGCATGGGCAACCAGATCTCGCGGCACGCAAACCCGATCGACGACAGCCGCGAGGGGGTCATGCCCAGGTTCACCTTCACCGAAGTCGCGCCGCACAGGTTTCGCGTCACCAAGGCCGAGGCCATCCCGACCTGGATGGACATCGCGCCGAAGCTACGGCTGATCGACCTGCCGCGGGCGCTGGCCGATCCGGCGATCACCGGCGCTCGGCGCGCCACCTACCACCACGCGTACGACCAGATCAGCGGCTACCTCGACGGCTACGGCGCCCTCGGTCAGGGGCTCGCCGTCGCCGGGTGACGGCTACGCGACGGCCACGCGGTGACGGCTATGCGGTGACGGCTACGCACGGCTACTTGCGGCGCCGGTGCTCGAGATCCAGGAACGAGCCGACGAGCACGCCGGCCGTCACGGTCGGGATCCACATCCACAGCAGATACAGATCCACCCGCGCCACGACCACCAAAACGATCGTGTAGATCAGGAAGGGGACGACGACCGCCGCCGCGCACCGCGCCCGTAGTGCCCGGTTCTCCCGCAGCAGTCGCAGGTCGGCATGCGTGCCGGTTTCCTCAGGTTCCGGCGCCGGCTTGGGCTGGACGATTGGCGCGGTGGGCTGAGCCGCCCCGTCCTCGGCCGCCCCGTCCGTGGCCGCTGTGTGGTGCCGGCCGGCGGCTTGCCCGTCCCCGGCCCCCGCGTCGGCGACGACGAGGACGGTCGTGTCTGCGGACGACAACTCCTCGTCCTCCGGTGCCGAATGCCGTCCCATACCCCCAGTCTCGCAAACGTCAGCGCAACATCCGCGCACCCGGCCGGGCCACTAGGCTGGCGTTCAGTCGGACGGGGGGAGCGTTTCGTGCGTGCACGGGTCGGCGAGGTGATCCGCCCGGTGGCGTTGGTGGCAGCGCTGGTGGCGGCGGCGCTGACGCTGAGCGGCTGCGCGACGATCATCGACGGCAAGGCCTCACTCGGTGCGCCGGCGAACGCCCGCCTGTCCGTCGTAGGCGACTCGCACGACCAGGTCGACACCACGACGAAGAACGCCCTCAGCGACGTGCTCGCCTTCTGGCAGGCGAACTACCCCAGCGTGTCCCGCGGCAAGCCGCTGCGGCCGATCAAGGGCGGGTTCTACTCGATCGACGCCGCGGAGGTCGTGCGGACCGGAAAGGTCAGCGGCGCCGCCGCGCGGGAGAAGTGCGTGGCGAAGCAGCCGGACTTCATCGTCGACAACGCGGCGTACTGCAGCATCGACGACTCCATCGTGTGGGACCGCAACCCCGACCACCTCATCGGCGTGCTCGCCCGGAAGTACGGCCCGCTGCTGCTGGCAATGGTGTTCGCCCACGAGTTCGGCCACGCCATCCAGTACCGCCTCGGCACGTTCGAACAGGACATCCCCGTCATCGCGACCGAGTCGCAGGCCGACTGCGCGGCCGGCGCTTTCCTGGCAGATGTGGTCAAGGGCAAGGCGCTGCACTTCCGCTCCACCCCCGAGCAGCTCGACGAGGCGCTGAACGGCTACCTGCAGGTACGGGACACCACGCCGACGTCCCAGCAGGGCATCTCGCACGGCAACGGGTTCGACCGGCTGAGCGCGATCAACGACGGCTTGGTGCACGGCCCGACGTTCTGCTACAGCAAGACCTACTTCAACCGGCAGTTCACCGAGCGCCCGTTCGTCACGGACTCCGATTACCAGACCGGCGGCAACGAGTCGCTCGAGCAGGTGCTCAACCCCAACGACCCCGCGAAGGACGCCACTGCCGGCGGCCTGCAGCCGGACCTCAACAGGTTCTGGTCCGCCGCGGCGAAGTCCGTCAACAAGAGCTGGAAGGCCGTCGCGATCGCGGCCGCCCCCCACCCCACCTGCGGCGCCGGCCCGACGAGCGAGTTCGGGTACTGCCCCGACGACAACACCGTCTACTACAGCGAGCAATTCGCGTCGGATGCCTACAACAGCCTGACCGAGCTGCGCATCGACCGGCAGACCGGCAACGTGACCCTCGCGGAGAACCAGCCCGCCGACTTCGCACTGGGCACGTTGTTCGCGATCGGGTGGGGCATGGCGGTGCGGCACCAACTGTTCAACCGCGGCACCGATGGCACCGCGGCGCTGCTCTCGGCCGCCTGCTACTCCGGTGCCTACGCTAAGAACATCAACGTCGCGCAGGGCACCAACACCCAGACGTTCGTCCTGTCCCCGCCGGACATGGACGAGGCGGTGTCGGCGATGCTGAACCTGGTCGCACTGGACAAGGCATACGGCGCCCGCGGCACCACCGGCCTGCAGCGCGTGCAGGCGTTCGTCAAGGGCTACAACGGGGGCCTTAGCGTCTGCTGACCGATGCGGGATAGGTTCGACGGATGCCCGAACTCGACGCGTCCTTTCTTGCTCTGCCGTTGCACGAGCTGGCCGGCGCGGCGCTCGATCGCGCGCGTGCCCTGGGCGCGGAGCACGCCGACTTCCGCCTCGAACGCGTCCGGGTCGCCACGCTGGGGCTGCGCGACGGGGAGCTGGACTCCAGCAGCGATTCCGAGGATCTCGGCCTGGCCGTGCGGGTGGTGCACCAGGGCGCGTGGGGCTTCGCCAGCGGTGTGGCCCGCACCGTCGACGCGGCGGTTCGGCTCGCCGAGCAGGCGGTGGCCACCGCGCAGATCAGCCGGGTGCTCAGCTCCGACCCGGTCGTCCTGGCGCCCGAACCCGTCTACGCCGAGGCCACGTGGGTCTCCTCCTACGAGATCAACCCGTTCGACGTCGGGGAGGCCGAACGGATCGGCCGGCTGACCGAGCTGTCCGAGCGGCTGCTCGCCGCCGACGGTGTGGATCACGTCGACGCCAGCCTCATGCAGGTGCTGGAGAACAAGTACTACGCCGACACCGCCGGCACGACGACGACCCAGCAGCGGGTGCGGATGCATCCGGTGTTCACGGCGGTCAACGTCGACCGTGCTGCCGGCGCGTTCTCGTCGATGCGCACGATCGCGCCACCGGCGGGGCGCGGCTGGGAGTACCTCACCGGGGCGGGCTGGGACTTCGACGCCGAGATCGACGAGCTGCCCGGCCTGCTCGCCGAGCACGTCAAGGCGCCGAGCGTGCAGCCCGGCCGTTACGACCTGGTCATCGCGCCGTCCAACCTCTGGCTGACGATCCACGAGTCGGTCGGCCACGCCACCGAACTCGACCGCGCACTGGGCTACGAGGCCGCGTACGCCGGCACCTCGTTCGCCACCCTCGACAAGCTCGGCTCGCTGCAGTACGGCAGCGAGGTCATGAACATCACCGGTGACCGCACGGTCGAGCACGGCCTGGCGTCGATCGGCTACGACGACGAAGGGGTGTCCGCGCAGCAGTTCGACATCGTGCGCGACGGCGTGCTCGTCGGCTACCAGCTCAACCGGCAGATGGCGGAGGCGAAGGGCTTCGGAAGATCGAACGGCTGCGCGTTCGCCGACTCGTCGGGGCACATCCCCTTGCAGCGCATGGCGAACGTCTCGCTTCAGCCGGCGCCGAACGGCCCGTCGACCGACGAGCTCATCGCCGGCGTGGAGCGCGGTATCTACATCGTCGGCGACCGGTCGTGGTCCATCGACATGCAGCGCTTCAACTTCCAGTTCACCGGCCAGCAGTTCCACCGCATCGAGAACGGCCGCCTCGTCGGGCAGCTGCGCGACGTCGCCTATCAGGCCACGACCACGGAGTTCTGGGGCTCGATGGAGGCGGTCGGCGGCCCGGAGACCTACGTGCTGGGCGGCGCGTTCAACTGCGGCAAGGGGCAACCCGGTCAAGTCGCGGCGGTGTCGCACGGCTGCCCCGCCGCGCTGTTCCGCGGCGTCAACGTGCTCAACACCAAGTCGGAGGGTGGTCGCTGATGCAGCCCCAGGAGATGGTCGAGGCAGCACTGGCCCAGTCGTCGGCCGACGGGTGCGTGGTGATCGCCGAGGAGCACACCGAGACGAACCTGCGCTGGGCGGCGAACAGCCTGACGACGAACGGTCAGATGCATTCGCGGTCGGTGACTGTGATCTCGACGTTCGACGGGCCGGACGGGACGAGTGCCGGGGTGGTGGCCCGGTCCGTCACCACGGCCGACGAGCTCGCCGAGCTGGTGCGCGCCTCCGAGATCGCCGGCCGCGACGCCGGTCCGGCCGACGACGCGGCTCCGCTCGTCCAGCCGTACGAGCACCACGACGACTGGGCAGCGGAGCCGGCGCGGACGGACGTCTCGATCTTCGAGCAGTTCGCGCCCGCGCTGGGCACGGTGCTTGACCGGTGGCGCAAGGCGGATCGCGCGCTCTTCGGATTCGCCGAGCACCAGATGAGCTCCTACTTCGTCGGCACCTCCACCGGTCTGCGCCGCCGCTTCGACCAGCCCGACGGACGCCTCGAACTCAACGGCAAGTCCGCCGACTTCGCCCGCTCGGCGTGGTCCGGGCTGCACACGGAGGACTTCACCGACGTGGACATCGAGGCGCTGACCGGCGCGCTCGACACCCGGCTGGATTGGGCGGCGAAGCACGTCGACCTGCCGGCCGGACGGTACGAGACGATCCTGCCGGCCACCGCGGTCGCCGACCTGATGATCTACACGTACTGGACCGCTTCCGCGCGCGACGCCGAGGAGGGGCGCAACGTGTTCGCGGCCAGTGGCGGCGCGACGCGCATCGGCGAGCAGCTGGCCCGCCTGCCACTGACGCTGCGTTCCGACCCGAACGCGGCCGGTCTGCAGTGCCCGCCGTTCGAGATCGCCACGGAGTCCGGGGGCGGGCTGCAGTCGGTGTTCGACAACGGGGCCCCGGTCGATGCTACGAACTGGATCACCGACGGCTCGCTGACCAACCTCGCGCGCACCCGTGCCTGGGCGGTCAAGACCGGCGCCGAGCCGCGTCCGTATGTCGGCAATCTGATCCTCGACGGCAACGGCTCGGCGTCGATCGACGACATGATCGCCGGCACGGAGCGCGGCCTGCTGCTCACCTGTCTCTGGTACATCCGCGAGGTGGACCCGCAGACGCTGCTGCTCACCGGCCTGACCCGCGACGGCGTCTACCTGATCGAGGACGGCAAGGTGCAGGGAGCGGTGAACAACTTCCGCTTCAACGAGTCGCCGATCGATCTGCTCGGCCGCATCACCGAAGCCGGCCGCACCGAGCACACCATGTCCCGCGAGTGGAGCGACTACTTCCGCCGCACCGCGATGCCCCCCGTTCGCGTGCCGGACTTCAATATGTCGACGGTCAGCCAGGCGTTGTAGCTGCCCCGGCCCGACGCGCGCGACGGTTGCTCCCGGTTCGGGTTGGCCACCGCGTCCCACTGGCTCGCGCATGCGTGCGGCCCCGCGCAGCGCACGGCGGTCGAGCACGTGCGGCAATCGATACTGTGAGTCAGAACTCGCCGCGGCGGCGCAGCTCGCGCGGGCGGCCGTCGGGGTCGTAGACCAGGCGGTACATCGGCTCGGCCCAGAGCATCGTGCGGCCAGGCAGCGGATCCAGGCGGTACGGCCGCAACCGCCCGGGCGGCCGGGAACCGCGCCGGCCACTGTCGTGCCACTCCTGCAGCCGCCGCGCGCTCCCGGCGAACTGCGTGAACACCGCGCGCGGGTCGATCAGGTCGGCGTCGTCCCCGTCCGCGCGATCGAGGTGCTCGCGTGCCAACTGCAGGCGAAGCTCGCGCGCGAAGCGGCGAGCACCGTCGCCGAAGCGGTCCACCGCGCGCGGCTCGCGCCCGTCCAGCTCGTCGTCGAACACGGCGCACGACAGCTCCGAGTCGTGCGTCCACGACCGCCGGTTCACGTTGTCCGAACCCACCGACGCCCAAACGTCGTCGATCACGCACACCTTCGCGTGCACGTACACCGGCGTGCCGGCGTGGTTCTCCACCCCGTAGACCGCGACCCGGTCGCCGCCGGCGCCACGCACCGCCTCGAGGGCCTGCTGCCGCCCGACCAGGTTGGGCGGCAGCGCGATCCGGCCGTCCTGGTCCGGGTGATGCGGGATCACGGCGATCAGGTGCAGCTCCGGATTCGCGGCCAGCGCGTCGGCGAAGCAGTCCACGATCTCGTCGTCCCAGAAGTACTGGTCCTCGACGTAGATCAGCGCGGCGGCGTTGCCGACCACCTTCCGGTAGGCGCGCGCCACGCTCCGCTCACCGCGCGGGGCGAACGAGTAGCCACGGCGACGGAACGGGTAGGTCCGCAGCACCTCCACCGTGTGGGTCCCGGTGCCGTCCGGGTCGGGCAGCTGCTCCGGCAGGCGCGATCACCGGCCACGGTGGCACATTCTCGAGCGGCACGCGTCCCGTAACCACGGTCCACGCCAGCCGTCCGACGACGATGCCGACCGGGATGCCCACGACGAGGCCGGCCGTGGCGATGGCCGTGGCTTGCGCGCTGAGCACCGCGCGGGTGCCGCGTCGCGTCAAGCCGATCGCGCGCAACACCGCAAGCTCGCGCTTTCTCACCCGCGCCGACGTCATCAGCACATGCCACATCGCCGCAACCGCGAGCAACGCGAGGAAGACCGCGAGCACGACGGGCAAGGTCTGCACGTTGCGCAGGTTCATGAGCTCGATCGGCACGTCGGCGGACGACACGCCGAGGACCGTGTTGCCGAGCGTCCTCGTGAGCGTTGCAGTTCCCGCTGCGCTCGACACCTTCGACGAGAACCGCACCGCGACGAAACGCTCCGGCGGGTGTAGCTGTTCGTCGCCTTGACCGGCCACGGGCGGAGCCGCCGCGACGAAGCCCTTGGGGTCGAGCCACAGGCCCTGGTCGAAACCGGCGTGCACGTCGGAGGGGAATAGCGCCTCGCCCACGACCTTCACGGGGTAGTGCGACGCACCGACCGTGATCGTGTCGCCGACGCCGACGCGTAGGTCGCGCGCCGTCGCCGGCCCGATGGCGCCTTCGTGCGCGTTGCGGGGCCCGTGACCCGACGTCAGCGTGAGCGCAACGGGCGCGCCGCGTGTAGTGCCGTGGGGCCGGAGCATGAAGGTCGGCACGCCGACGCCGTTCGCCGGGATGAGCTCCCGGTCGACCAACACGGCCGCTTCGACGTTTGGTGCCGCGCGCACGCGGTCGAGCACCGCCGGCTTCAACCCGGCAACGGTGAAGTCGCCGTCGTGCGGCGCCACCGTCGCGTCCCAGGTCACTCCGGCGCGGGCGGGGTGGGCGAGCGCGTCGTGCAAGCCGTGGTTGATCGTCAATGCAGTCGTGATTCCGAGCACGCCGACCATGGCGCCGACGAGCGCCGGCCGGACCGCGACCCGCGTGCGCTCCGCTCCGGGCTCGAACGCCATCGTCGTACCGACGCCGACGGTCACCGGTGCGTTGCGGCGCATCCACCGCGCGATGCCGCGGCGAACCTTGGCGGGTCGGCTCGGCGTGCGCGTAGCCGTGCGATACGCGACGAAGGCGACTCCACCGAAGATCAGCGCCGTGATCGCCAGTGTCCCCGGGAGGAACACCGGCCAATCGGGCTGGATACCGCGGTCGGGATCGAGTCGAGCCGCGATCCCCACGGGAAACCATCGCGATGCGATCAACGCGGTGACGATTGCCGTTATGGCGGCGACTGCACCCGTGACGACGTGCGGGATTGCGGCGGCCGTCACCAGCTCGCGACGCCGCATGCCGATCGCGCGGAGCACTCCCACGTGCTCGCCGATCACTGCCGCGGAACGCGCCAGCGCCTGCCCGACGAGCACGGTCCCTGCGGCCGCGACGGCAGCGAAGAGGAGGAATAGCGCGCTGCTCTCGACGCCGGTCGTCGTCACGAACCGCCGGGCCACCTCATGAAAGTCGAGCACCGGCGAGCCTTCGCCGATGATCTTGTTCACATCGCGTTGCAACGCTGGGAGGTCGCGCCCGGGACGGGCCAGCTGCACGTAGGCATTCGGGACGATCGCAACCTTCGGGACCTTGCCATACCGGGCGACTACACCCGGCGACACGAGTCCCTGGCCGTCGGTCACGAACAAGAACTGTTGGACGTTCCGGACGACGCCGACGACGCGCAGCTTCACATCG
>JAVHVL010000414.1:0-2732 GCA_032160565.1 Pseudonocardiales bacterium
TCCTCGCTGTAGACCAACGCGATGACCAGCAGCGCGACCAGGTCGTCGACCACGAAGACGGTGAGCAGGAAGACCCGGGTCGAGTCGGGCACACCCCGGCCGACCAGCGCGAGCAGGCCCAGTGCCAGCGCGGTGTCGGTCGACATGGCCACGCCCCAGCCGTGCACGCTGGAATGCCCCGCATTGACAGCCAGGTAGATCAACACCGGGACGACCATCCCGACCAGGCCGGCCAGGCAGGGCAGGATGAAGCGGCGCCGCTCGCGCAGGTCACCGAGGTCGAACTCGCGCCGCGCCTCGAGGCCGATGACCAGGAAGAACAGCGTCATCAGCCCGCTGTTGATCCAGGTACGCAGTTCGCGGGTGATCCCGACCTCGCCGAGCCGGATCGAGAAGCTGTTGTGCCAGACCCGCTCGTAGGAGCCGAGGTCGATGTTCGCCCAGATCAGCGCAGCAACCACAGCCGCGAGGAGGATCCCCGCGCTGCCCGACTCGGTCCGCAGGAACGAGCGCAGCGGTCCCGCCCGGTCGCGCGCCCACACAGTCCGCAACCGCCAGAGCGACCCGGCCGCGCCAGACGCCTCAGCCATCTCCGCCCACACGACCATCCTCCGCTGGACGCTGCGACGGATAGCCGGAGGTCTGGAGTTCGCGGATGACATCGGCAAATCCTGAGGCGCCACCGAATGCTCCCCGCACCAGGACGACCGTCGGGCGAGTGGTGGTGGTCATCGATTCTTCCTTCGTTGAGTCGAACGGTCTTTGCGGACTTGAGGTGTGGCGGGGTAGGACGATCGTGGCGGTTCACGGCTCTGCACTCTGCGGCTGCTCTCAGCGGGCGATCGGTTCCAGGAGGATGAGCGGGATCTCGCGGCCCGCCGCACGTTGTCGGTATTCCGGGTAGTGCGGCCAGAAGTGCTCGGCTACCGGCCACCAACGTTGCTTCTCGGTGCCGAACAGCTCGCGCGCTCGAAGATGGAGCACAGCGCGGCCATCCTGGACGAGGACGTCGGGATGGGCGATGAGGTTGCCGTACCAGGACGGGTTCTCGGGCGCGCCTCCTGCCGACGCCACCGCAGCGTAGCTGCCGTTGTCCTCGATGCGCATGATCGGGTTCTTTCTGACCTTGCCGGACCTCGCCCCGATGGTGGTCAGAATGACTACCGGTCGATCTTCGAGGGGGTTGCCTTGCGTGCCGTCGGTCGCCTCGTAGAGCGAAACCTGGTCGCGGATACGCGGCAGCGGGCTTGGTTCGTACTCGCCGTCGAACAAGTCACTTCCTCCGGATGGCGCGATGTCATCGGCCATCCTCACGTTCTGATTCCTAGTCACCGGCGAGCTCCCGTCGTGCGGCATCGGCGATGTCGGCGCCGGTGTTGGCGTGTCCATTGAGCCCCCACCCGCCGTCGGGCGACTCGGTGATCAGCACCCAGGTTCGGTCGGTGAGCGTGGCGTCGCCAGCGGCGCTGGCGACGATGTTGGTGAGCTCGCGGACCACGCCGAGTTGCTTGGTGCGGTCGAGGACACCGGTGGGGGTGAGGACTTGGACGCGGACGTAGTTGCTGGCTCCCGCCGCGTTGGAGATCGCCTGTGCGGGGAGGTCGTGGATGAAGGCGGCCGTGTTGTCGCGGAAGAGTGCGAGGTCCGGCACGGCCTCCCAGCGCATGACGGCGTTGGCGAGGTCTTCGGCGAGGCTGTGCTTGTCCGCGAATGTTCCTTCGATCGCGTAGACGTCGATCATGGGCATGTCGCTCTCCTTGGCAGGGCAGTCCTGCGCTCCGAGGATGGTCAGATGCTGATGAGGTCGAACTCGTTGCCTTCGGGATCGGCGAAGGTGATCCAGCGTGCCTGGCCGGAGATGGTGTTCACGAGGGTGGCGCCGAGGCCGGTCAACCGTTCAGCTTCGCCGTCGAGGTCGTTGGTGGCGAGGTCAAGGTGGACGCGGTTCTTGACGGCTTTGCCTTCGGGTACTTGATGGAACGCCAGGCGCGGGCCGGCGTCCACGAGGTCGCTCGGGAGGACGACAGCGTCATGCGGGTCCGCGCCGTCAGCAACTTGACGTCCAAGAGTGTCGGCCCAGAACTGGGCGACCTTCGCTGCGTCGTGGGTGTCGAAGCTGATGCCGAATACGGTGGTTCTGGTCATGATCGTTTACCTGTCTGTGGTGAGGTCAGTAAAGGAGCAGTCGGACGGCGGTGCGGCCGCCGTCGACGGCGATGGTGGCGCCGGTGATGTAGCCGGCTCGGGGTGAGGCCAGGAAGGCGATCGTCTCGGCGATCTCTTCGGGCTGAGCGCCACGATTGAGCAGCGTCGTCTTGGCCAGGGCGTCGGTGCTCTTTGCGCCTTCGGTGAAGACCGGGCCGGGCGCGACAGCGTTGACCCGCACGCCATCGGCGCCGTACTCGGCGGCCCAGGAGCGAGTCATCGCGCCGAGCGCGGCCTTGGTTGCGCTATAGGCGGCGGCGCCCGGCACGCCAACCGCGGCGACCATGCTCGACACGTTGATGATCACGCCGTCGCGGTTGCCGACCATGGCCGGTGCCAGCGCGGCGGTGACCAGATAGGCGGAGCGCACGTTGCCGTCGAAGAGCCGGTCGTAGGTCGCGGTGTCCAGCTCGCTACTCGGCCCGAACCATGACGAGCCGGCGTTGTTGACCAGGATGTCGACCTCGCCGAACTCGGCGGCGAGCCGGGTGATGTCGGCAGGATCGCTCAGGTCGGCAGCAACGAAT
>JAVHVL010000445.1:0-4438 GCA_032160565.1 Pseudonocardiales bacterium
CTAGTGACGCAGCGCGACCCGATCATGCTCGCGATGGAGACCGCCACGCTCGACGCGGCCTCGAGCGGGCGACTCCTGCTCGGCGTCGCGGCTGGGTGGAACGCCGAGGAGATGCGCAACCACGGCACGGATCCGGACCATCGGTTCGCAGTGCTCCGTGAGCGCATGCTCGCGGTTCGCGAGATCTGGACGAAGGACGAGCCGGAGTTCCACGGCAAGTACGTCGACTTCGATCCGATATGGGCGTGGCCCAAGCCGGCGCGCCCGTCGGGTCCACCTGTGCTGGTGGCCGGAAACGGTCCTCGCATCCTGCCGCGCGTCGTCGAGTTCGGCGACGAGTGGATGCCGAACGTCAATAGAGTGGGCGACGCGCTCCCGGCGCGAATCGCCGAGATGCGCGACCTCGCCAAGGCTGCCGGCCGCACGGATATAGCGGTGACCGGGTACGGCGTTCGTGCCGACTCCGACCAGGTGCGGACGATGGCGGAAATCGGGGTAGGCCGGGTGGTGTTCTATCTTCCCTGTGTGGAGACCGACGCAGCGCTATCGATATTGGACGATTATGCGAAGCTCATCGATGCCGACTAGCCGCCCCAGCACCCCCGGCGGTCGGCGATGAGCGACAACGCGACGCCCGCCCGGGCCGCAGCCTCCGCCCACGACGACGGCGAGTGGGATCGCCGCGCGTCCTGGTCGCAGAAGCAGCGATCGATCCTCGACACGGCCGCCGAGCTGTTCGCCTCCAAGGGCGTCGACCGCACCTCGATGGACGACATCGGCCGTGGGTGCGGCCTGGAGAAGCCGTCGCTGTATCACTACTTCAAGTCCAAGAAGGCGATTCTCGCGGGCGTGCTGTCCCTCGGCGTGGATGACCTGATCCAGGACGCCTACGCCGTGATGGCCGCTGACATCGCAGACCCGGCCGTCAAGCTCGAACGACTCCTGCACTCGCACAGCCGCAACTTCGACCGCAAGCTCCCGCACGTAAAGGTGTTCTTGCTCGAATCCCGCTCGTTGGACGCGCCGGAGCGGCAGAAGTATCTCGACCGCCGGCGTGAATACGAGCAGATCATCGTCGACACGATCCACGAGGGTCAGGAGCAGGGCGTCTTCCGAAGCGGGGATGCGACGATCCTGGCCTACGGCATCCTCGGGATGTTCAACTGGATGGTCCAGTGGTACGACCCCAGCCGGAGCATGTCGGCGGAGCAGATCGGCCGCACCCTCGTGGAGGCCGCGTTGGGAGCAGTTCGCCCATGACCGTCGCGCTGCCGACTCGCGTCGCCGCGTACGTCGACGGCCAGTGGATCGCCGCGGACGACGCCTATCCCGTGCTCAACCCGGCGACCGGCACGACCGTCGGCAACGCGCCGCGATCCAGCGTCGCGCAGGCGCAGGAAGCTGCAGCGGCGGCGCGGCGTGCGCTGCCCGGCTGGGCCGCGACGAGCCTCGACGAGCGCTGCGCCCTGCTGAGCGAGCTCGCGGGCGCCATCGACGCGCACCGATCCGAGTTCGTCGACCTCGTCATGCAGGAGACCGGTGCGCTTCTGCCGTTCGCCCGGGACGTCAAGGTCGCCTTCACCGTCGATCGGTTCAACTGGCACGCCCGGGCGACTCCCGAGTGGTTCGAGGAGGAGCGGCCCCTCGCTGTTGCCGGCGGCGGGACGCGCCGGACTCGTGTGGTGCGCCAACCCGTCGGTGTGGTCACCTGCATCACGCCGTTCAACTTCCAGATGCCGAACGTCGCCGCGAAGCTCGGCGCGGCACTGGTCGCCGGCTGCACGACGATCCTGAAGCCGGCACCGCAGGATCCCCTCGCGGCCGTGCTGCTCTTCGAACTGATCGAGCAACTGGGCTTCCCCAAAGGCGTCGTCAACCTGGTGGCGTCCGACGACGTCGCCGTGAGCCAGGCGCTGGTCGAGTCGCCCGACGTGGACATGGTCAGTTTCACGGGGAGTACTCGCGTCGGCCTGGACATCGGTGCCCGCACCGGGGCGAGCATGAAGCGCACCCTGCTGGAGCTGGGCGGCAAGTCGGCGCTGATCGTGAGCGATGATGCCGACGTGCCCGCGGCAGCGCGCGCCGCGTCCTCGACGTGGACGGTATTTGCCGGTCAGATCTGCACCGCGCCGACGAGAGTGATCGCCCATCGGGCTGTCTACGACGAGGTTGTAGGGGAGCTGGAGGCGATCGCCAAGGGTCTGCGCACCGGCGACCCGACCGACCCCGAGGCCCAGATCGGCCCCCTGATCACGGATGCCCATCGTGCCCGCGTCGAGGCCTATATATCTAGAGGTGTAGACGAGGGTGCGACGCTGCGTACCGACGGCCGGATCCCCCGGGACGCGCGGCCCGGGAACTTTGTCGGCGCCACGCTGTTCACCGACTGTACGAACGACATGGCGATCGCCCGCGAAGAGATCTTCGGACCGGTGCTGTGCGTCATCCCCGCCGCCGACGACGACGAGGCCATCCGCCTGGCGAACGATTCCGATTACGGCCTGGACGGCTACGTGTGGGCCGGCGATCCGGCGCACGCCGATGCTCTGGCCCGCCGCCTTCGGACCGGGCACGTGTCGGTCAACGGGGCACCCACCAACTTCGAGGCACCGTTCGGCGGCTTCCGCCGCAGCGGAGTGGGGCGGGACCGCGGCCTGGCCGGCGTCCACGCCTACACCGAGGTGCAGTCCATCGATCTCCCGAACTGACGGCCATGGCATTCGGCGCGGGCTACGACTTCCTGGACCTGTCCCGCCCGTCGCCGGGGCTGCTGCTGATCACCCTGAACCGCCCCGAGCGGCTCAACGCGATCGACGACCGAGGGCACGCGGAGATCCTCCGCGTCCTGATCGAAATCGACGAGGACCCGGAAGTGCGGGCCGCTGTCTTCACCGGCGCCGGACGGGCGTTCTGCGCCGGCGGTGACATCTCCGAGCCGCTGCCAGAGGGCCCGGCTGAGCGCTCCGACGCGCTCCACCGGATGTACGAGCGGAACATCACGACGGTCAACCGGCTGCTGATGGTCCGCAAGCCGATCGTGAGCGCGGTGAACGGCGTGGCTGTCGGCGCCGGCTTGCGGCTGGCCCTGCTCGCGGACATCAGCGTCGTGGCCTCGGATGCAGAACTGATCGACGGCCACGCGCCGCTCGGCGTGACGGCGGGGGACCACTCCGCGCTGCTCTGGCCGCTGCTTTGCGGCATGGCGAAGGCCAAGTACTACCTGCTGACGTCCGCGCCGATCACGGGGGAGGACGCCGACCGCCTCGGCCTGGTCAGCATGAGCGTCCCGGCGGACGAGGTCCTGGAGCGTGCGCTGCGCATCGCCGAAGGGCTGGCCGCTGCTCCCGAATACGCCGTTCGCGGCACGAAGCGCGTCCTCAACCACTGGCTGCGGCTCGCCCTGCCGGCCTACGAGCATTCGGCCGCTCTCGAGGCGCTGAACTTCCTGCACCCTGACTCGGCCGAGCGGCTCGCGGCCGCCCGGGATCGCTCGACGGCCGCATCGTCGGAACCTCTCCCGTGACGGACCCGGTCGAGACCCTGCGGCGCGCGGTCACCGGCGGCGGAACGATGGGCGAGCTGATTCTTGGCGCGACCAGTCGGTTCCCCGATCGGGCGGCCTTCGTCTACGGCGGGACGGCGCTGAGCTACCGAGAACTCGGCGAGCTCATCGTCCAGGGCAGGCGCGCGTTGGCGGGCCTGGGCCTGGCCCCCGATGCCGTCGTGGCGCAGCTGACGTCGAACCGGCCGGAGGCGTTCGCGCTGCAGGCGGCCGCCTACCTGGCTGGTCATCCGTCGTTGATGCTGCATCCGAGCACCAGCCTGAGCGACCTCGTCACGGTGCTTCACGACGCCCGCGCGCAGCTGCTGGTGGTGGATGCGCACGGTGCGATCGCCGAGGCGGCAGACGCGATCCGCTCCGGCGTGCCGGGAATCCGGGTGGTCGCCCACGAAGCCGGTTCGCCACTGCTCGACGTGTGGAGCCTGGCCGCGACGCAGGAGGGATCGTGCCGCCGCGTTCCCGCCGATGCCGTCGCCCGCCTCAGTTACACGGGCGGCACGACCGGCCGATCCAAGGGTGTGGTGCTGTCCCATCGAGCGATGGTGGCCGCCACGGTGCTGGCGGCGGCGGAGCTGGACTGGCCGGCCGAGCTGCGGTTCCTGGTCGCCACACCCATCAGCCACGCGGGCGGCACCCTCGTCCCGTCGGTTCTGCTCAAGGGCGGCACTGTCCATCTCGGTGAACGCTTCGACGCGACCACGTTCCTGGACGAGATCCGGGAGCAGCGCATCACCGCGACATTCGTCGTCCCCACGATGATCGGCAGGCTGCTGGACGGGCTCGCCGGTCGAAGCGCCGATGTGCCGACGCTGCAGATGCTGCTCTACGGCGGAGCTCCGATGTCGGTCGACCGCATCCGCGCGGCGATCGAGAGCT
>JAVHVL010000556.1:0-12213 GCA_032160565.1 Pseudonocardiales bacterium
CCGAGGCCGTCGACGAAGTAGCCGCGGCGGGCTCGTCCGGACTCCTCCGCCGCCTTGAGCACCGGGTACACCGCCGCGAACCCGCCGGTGACGCGTTCACCGGCCACCGAACCGCGAGTGACCAGCCCGTACCGGTCGAGCAGGACGTCGGCGGCGGCGAGCGCGCGGCGGGTCGGGTCGGTGTCCCGCGGTGGCAGCGCGGACCAGCGGCCGCCCATCGCGAACGGTGCCGGGCGCAGCGACGACGTGGTGCCGCCCGGCGCGGCCAGCCCGGCGTAGCGCCCGTATCTCGTACGCGGGGCACGCGGCCGGCGGGAGTGCGCCGTGCGCGTCGCCGCGCCGAGCAGCGCGCGTACCGGGGCCAGCGTGTCGTTCGTCAGCCGCCCGGCCCACACCAACTCCCAGACGGCCGCCGTGATCGTGTCGTCCGCCTCGTCGCCGGTTCGCTCCGCGAGCGCCCGGAAGAACAGCGCCTGGTCACCGGCCAGCGCACCCTGGATCGCCGCTTGCAGCTCGCCGGAGGACTCCTCCGGCGGCGGCAGGACGAGGGGCGCAAGCTCGGCAGGGGCGAGCACGATCCAGCCGTCATTGCCCGCCAGCGAACCGGCTCCGGTCCAGATCACCTCGCCGGCAAGGGTGAGTTCGTCGAGCAGCGCGGGGGAGTAGTCGACGACGCGGCTCGGCAGGACCAGCGACTCCAGCGCACTGGCCGGCAGTGGGACGCCGGCCAGCTGCTCCACGACCCGCAACAGCCCGTCGACACCCCGCGCCGCCCGCGCACCGACGCCCTGCCACGCGGGGATGAAGCGGGCCAGCGCATCGGCGGGGACCGGCTCCACCTCGCGGCGCAGCGCGGCCAGCGAGCGGCGGCGGATGGCGCGCAGCACCTCGGCATCGCACCACTCCGTGCCGGCACCGTCCGGCCTGAACTCGCCCTGCACCACCCGTCCGCTCGCCGCCAAGCGGGCGAGCGCGGTGGCGACGACCGCCACGCCGAGCCCGAGCCGAGTCGCCACCGAGTCGGGGTGGAACGGGCCATGCGTGCGGGCGTAACGCGACACCAGGTCGCCGAGCGGATCCCACCTGGGCGTCCCCCCGCCAGTGCGGCCGTGGGCGGCGGGGGACGGCTCGGTGAACGTCTCCGGGACGCCGACGGGGAGGGCGGCGCCGAGGGCGTCGCGGACCCGGCCGGCGTCCTCGATGGCCAGCCAGCGCTCAGCCCCGGCGATACGCACCCGGATCGCGCGCCGACCGGCCTCCAGCGCCTCGAGGTCGCGCGGCGTGGCGCCCCGGGCCACCGCCTCGGGTGTGGTCAGATCGCCGACCGAACGCAGCAGGTCGTGCACCGCGTCGGCGCCGTGCGCGTGGCGGTCCTCCGCCAGCCGGCTGATCTCGGCCTCGACGGCGGCGATCGCGTCGGCGTCGAGCAGTTCCCGCAGGTCGGTGGCGCCGAGCAGTTCGGCGAGCAGCGCGGAGTCCAGCGACAGTGCCTGCGCGCGGCGCTCGGCCAGCGGGGCGTCGCCCTCGTAGACGAACATTCCGAGGTAGCCGAACAGCAGCGAGCGGGCGAACGGTGACGCGGCCGGCGTCTCGACCTCCACCAGCTTCACCCGCCGCGAGGCGAGGTCGCGCATCAGCCCGGCCAGGCCGGGGACGTCGAACACGTCCTGCAGGCACTCCCGCATCGCCTCCAGGACCACCGGGAAGTCGCCGTACTCGCCGGCCACCTGCAGCAGTTGGTTGGCGCGCTGGCGCTGCTGCCACAGCGGCGCACGGCGGCGCGGATCGCGCTTGGGCAGTAGCAGGGAGCGGGCGGCGCACTCGCGGAAGCGGGACGCGAACAGGGCCGAGCCACCCACCTCGGCCGTGACGATGGCCTCGATCTCGTCCGGGTCGAATACCGCCAGCTCCGCGCTGATCGGATCGCCGTCTGTGTCGGGCAGGCGCAACACGATGCCGTCGTCGGAGTGCATCGACGCGACCTCCAGCCCGTACCGCTCGCGCAGCCGGGAGCCGATGGCCAGTGCCCACGGCGCGTTCACCGGTGCGCCGAACGGGGAGTGCACCACCAGCCGCCAGTCGCCGAGCTCGTCGCGGAACCGCTCGACGAGGATGGTGCGGTCGTCGGGCAGGTGCCGGGTGGCCTCGCGCTGCTCGGCGAGATATGCCAGCAGGTTCGCCGCGCCCCACTCATCCAGCCCGGCGTCGCGAGCCCGGGCCGTCGCCACCTCCGGAGTCGCCGACGAGACCTCCCGCAGGAACGCCCCCAGTGCCCGGCCCAGCTCGACGGGCCGGCCGGGGGAGTCGCCCTTCCAGAAGGGCATCCGCCCGACCTCGCCCGGGGCAGGTGTTACCAGCACGCGATCGTGGGTGATCTCCTCGATCCGCCAGGACGAGGACCCGAGCAGGAAAACGTCACCCACTCGGGACTCGTAGACCATCTCCTCGTCGAGCTCGCCGACCCGCCGGCCGGGCCCGTCGGCGCCCGCGAGGAACACGCCGAACAGCCCGCGATCCGGGATCGTGCCCCCGCTGGTCACGGCGAGCCGCTGCGCCCCGCCGCGGGCGGTCAGCTCTCCGGTGACGCGGTCCCACACCAGCCGCGGACGGAGCTCGGCGAAGGCGTCGGACGGGTAGCGGCCGGCCAGCATGTCCAGCACCGCCTCCAATGCCGAGCGAGGCAGCCCGGCGAACGGCGCCGCGCGCCGCACGAGCTCCTCCACGTCGTCGACCGTGACCGTGTCCAACGAGACGATCGCCACGATCTGCTGCGCGAGCACGTCGAGGGGATTGCGGGGATAGCGCATCGACTCGATGAGGCCGTCGCGCATCCGCTCGGCGACGACCGCGCACTCCAGGAGGTCGCCGCGGAACTTCGGGAAGATGACGCCGCGCGACACGGCGCCGACCTGGTGCCCGGCGCGGCCGACGCGCTGCAGCCCGGAGGCGACGGAGGGCGGGGACTCCACCTGCACGACGAGGTCGACGGCGCCCATGTCGATGCCCAGCTCCAGCGAGGAGGTGGCGACGACGGCCGGCAGCCGCCCCGCCTTGAGCTCCTCCTCGACGAGCGCCCGCTGCTCGCGGGACACCGAGCCGTGGTGCGCACGCGCGACCACGACGTCGCCGGTGGGGTGGCCGGAGCCGGACTGGGCGATGACCTCGGCCGGCGTGCGGGTGAGTGGTGGCGGCGGCGCGCCGGCTCGCTCGCTCGCCAACTCGTTGAGCCGGGCCGTCAGCCGCTCGGCCAGGCGGCGCGAGTTGGCGAAGACGATGGTGGAGCGGTGCGCCTCGACGAGGTCGAGCACCCGCTCCTCGACGTGCGGCCAGATCGAGGAGCGGCGCTGCGCACCCGCGGCCGCGCCGGTGAGGTCGTCGGTGGGCTCGCCGAGGGTGGACATGTCCTCGATGGGGACGACGACCTGCAGGTCGAACGTCTTGCTCACCGGCGGCTGCACGACGGCCACCGCTCGCCCGCCGGCGAGGAAGGTCGCGACTTCGTCGACCGGCCGCACGGTCGCCGAAAGCCCGATGCGCTGGGCGGGGGCATCGAGCAGCGCGTCCAGCCGCTCCAGCGACAGGGCCAGGTGCGCGCCGCGCTTCGTGGCGCAGACGGCGTGTACCTCGTCGACGATGACGGTGTCCACGCCACGCAGCGCCTCGCGCGCCGCCGACGTCAGCAGCAGAAATAGCGACTCGGGGGTGGTGATGAGGATGTCCGACGGGCGGCGGGCGAACTGGCGACGCTCGTCGGCCGGGGTGTCGCCCGAGCGCATCGCGACGGTGATGTCCGGCGCCGGCAGCCCCAACCGGTCCGCGGCCTGCCGGATGCCCGCGAGCGGGGACCGGAGGTTGCGTTCGACGTCGACGGCGAGGGCTTTGAGCGGGCTGACATAGAGCACCCGGCAGCGGCGCAGCGGGTCCTCGGGCGCGGGGAGCACGGACAACCGGTCCAGGGCCGACAGGAACGCGGCCAGCGTCTTGCCGGACCCGGTGGGCGCCACCACGAGGGTGTGCTCACCCCGTGCGATGGCCTCCCATGCCCCGACCTGCGCGGCGGTGGGCGCCGCGAAGGCGCCGTCCAGCCAGGCCTGGGTGGCGGGGGAGAACCGGGTCACCCAGTCAGTCTGCCTGCTGCCACCGACAACGCGCCGTGCGTTCAGCGCAGGGCGATCAACGCCGGGAAATCAGTCCGCCAGCGCGGGCGCCTCGGCCGGCTGGCTCACCGGCTCAGCCTGCGCTGGCTGCGGAGCGTTGCGCACCAGCCGGGGCAGCACCGTGAGCGCGATCGCCGCCGCGGCCACGAGTAGCAGCGCCGAGACGGCGAACGCCCGGCCGTAACCGGCCGTATCGGCTACCCGGGTGCCGGACCCGGCGAGGGCGTGGGTGCGTGCGGCGGCGATGGTCAGCAGCGCCGCGAGCCCCAGCGAACCGCCGATCTGACGGGTGGTGTTGATGAGCCCGGAGGCCAGGCCGGCATCCCGGCGATCGACGCCGTTGGTCGCGGCGAGGGTGATCGGGACGAAGGACATGCCCACGCCGAAGGTGACGATCGCACCGGGGATCCCGATGTGCAGCCAGTAGCCGCTGTTCGCCGTGAGGCGCGACAGCAGGAGCAGCCCCGCCGCGGAGATGAGCGGTCCGATCACGAGAAGCGTCCGGCCGCCGACTCGGGCGACCAGCCGCGAAGACAGCTGCGTGCCGATGATGATGGCTACCGGCATGGGCAGGAAGGCGAAGCCGGCGCGCAGCGGGCTGTAACCCTGGACCTCCTGCATGAACTGCGACAGGAAGAAGAACAGCGAGAACATCACCGACCCGATCAGGATCATGATCAGGTTGGCGCCGGTCAGGGCGCGCGAGCGGAACAACCGCAAGGGCACCAGCGGGTGGCGGTGCCGGGTCTCCACGAACAGGAACAGTGCGATGAGCGCAGCGCCGAGCACGAGGTAGGAGATCACGCTCGCCGAACCCCAGGAATGGCTGTCCGTCGAGACGATGCCGTACACCAGCGCCACCAGGCCGCCGGTGACGGTCAATGCGCCGGCCCAGTCGAGCGTCGGACGCTCGCCCTCCGCCCGGGACTCGGGGATCGCCAACCGCGCGACGATCAGCACCGCAATCCCGATCGGGACGTTGACGAACAGGATCCAGCGCCAGGACAGCAGGTCGGTGAGCACCCCGCCGGCGATGACGCCGGTGGCGCCGCCCGCCCCCGCAACGGCACTCCACATCCCGAGCGCGCGGGTCCGGGCCCTGGGATCGGTGAACGTGGTGGTGAGGATGGTGAGCGTGGCCGGTGACAGGATCGCTCCGCCGAGCCCCTGCAGTGCGCGGGCGGCGATGAGCTGGCCCCCCGTCTGGGCGAGCCCCCCGAGCAGCGACGTCAGCGAGAAGACGGCGACCCCGAGGAGGAACAGCCGGCGACGCCCCCACAGATCCGCGGCTCGGCCGCCGAGCAGCAGGAAGCCGGCGAAGGTCAGTGTGTAGGCGTTGAGCACCCAGGCGAGGGCGTTCTGCGACATGCCCAGATCACGCTGCATGTCCGGCAGTGCGACGTTCACGATGCTGATGTCCAGCACGACCATGAACTGCGCGACGCAGACGACGGCAAGGACAAGGGCTGCGGGGCGGGAGCGTGACGCGTCGAGACCACGCTGGACGAACGCAGGGGCAACCATCAGTTCAAAACCAGTTCTGTCGATTCGGCTCTCACTTCGTGCAGCCGAGCAGATGGGGCGGTTATTCCAAGATCCGTCCGATTATGTGTCAGCCCTCTGACAACCGGGCGCCGAGGCGATCGCGAGCGGCCGGCCAGTCGTCGTCGGTCATCGAGTACTGCACGGTCGTGCGCCATGAGCCGTCCCGTCGGATCCGGTGCTTGCGCAGCTCACCCTCGCGGGTGGCTCCGAGCCGGGCGATGGCGTCTTGAGAGCGGGTGTTGTCGATGTCGGTGTGCCACACCACTCGCGCCGCGCCCAGCGTGTCGAATGCGTGGCTGAGCATCAGCAGCTTGGACTCGGTGTTGTGCCCGGTGCGCCGCCACCGCCTGCCGAGCCACGTGTGCCCGATACCGATCGCGCGCACGGCCGGGTCGACCTCGTAGTAGGAGGACGTGCCGATGACCTCGCCGGTGTCCGCGTCCAGCTGGGCGTAGGCGAACCGCTGGCCCCGCGCCCGGGCAGCCAGCGCGGCGAGGATCTGCTGCTCGGCATCGGCCACGGACGCCGGTGCCGCGGGGAACATCCAGCGGAACGTCTCCACGGCGTCCGGGCCGGTTCCTGCCGCCGTGAGGTAGCCGGCCGCATGCTCCAGGGCCAGCGGTTCGAGGCGGACGAGGCGCCCGGACAGCACCGGCAGGGCGTACCAGACGTCGGAGGCGGTCACGCCCGCAGCGTTGCATATGCCTAGGCTGGAGTCGTGCGGATTACCGAGTTCTGGCGGCGGATGGACGAGCGCTTCGGCTCCACGTATGCCCGCAGCGTCGCGGCGGACTACCGGCTGCCGGAGCTCGGCGCCACCATCGACCAGGCGCTGGCACAGGGGATCGAGGCCAAGCAGATCTGGCGCGCCGTGTGCGCGGAGTTCGACATGCCCGGCCAGCTGCGCTGAGTCACTGCGACACGCCGACGGGTTAGCGCTCGTCGAACAGGTGTTCGTCTAGGCTTTCCACAGCAGGATCGATTGTCCACAGCCGCGCGATCCACGCGCATTGTGTCGGTGGTCGGTTCTAACGTCGCCGGTAATCGGGCACGACCGCCCGCACGAACTACGAAGAGGTGTCTTGCACATGGCAGCAGGCATGGACCGGGACAAGGCGCTCGACGTCGCCCTGGCGCAGATCGACAAGCAGCACGGCAAGGGCGCCGTCATGCGCCTCGGTGACCGCGCCGCAGCCCCCATCGAGGTGATCCCCACCGGATCCATCGCGCTCGATGTCGCGCTCGGCATCGGTGGGTTGCCGCGGGGGCGGGTCGTGGAGATCTACGGCCCGGAGAGCTCCGGTAAGACCACGGTGGCCCTGCACGCGGTGGCCAACGCGCAGGCGGCCGGCGGCGTGGCGGCGTTCATCGACGCCGAGCACGCTCTCGACCCCGAATACGCCAAGGCGTTGGGTGTCGACACCGACGGGCTGCTGGTCAGCCAGCCCGACACCGGCGAGCAGGCGCTCGAGATCGCCGACATGCTGATCCGTTCGGGCGCGATCGACATCATCGTCATCGACTCGGTGGCCGCGCTGGTGCCCCGCGCCGAGATCGAGGGCGAGATGGGTGACAGCCACGTCGGACTGCAGGCCCGGCTGATGAGCCAGGCGCTGCGCAAGATCACCGGCGCAATCAGCAACACCGGTACTACGGCCATCTTCATCAACCAGCTGCGCGAGAAGATCGGCGTCATGTTCGGCTCGCCGGAGACGACCACCGGCGGCAAGGCGCTGAAGTTCTACGCGTCGGTGCGGCTGGACGTGCGACGGATCGAGACGCTCAAGGACGGCGGCGAGGCCGTCGGCAACCGCACCCGGGTCAAGGTCGTCAAGAACAAGGTGGCGCCGCCGTTCAAGCAGGCGGAGTTCGACATCGTCTACGGCCAGGGCATCAGCCGGGAGGGCTCGCTGATCGACGTGGGCGTCGAGCAGGGGCTGCTCAAGAAGTCCGGAGCTTGGTACACCTACGAATCCGATCAGCTCGGCCAGGGCAAGGAGAACGTCCGCAGCTTCCTGCGCGACAACCCGGACCTCGCCGACGAGATCGAGAAGAAGATCAAGGAGAAGCTCGGCATCGGCGCGCAGGTCGATGTCGGTGCACCGATCGACGTGCTGCCGGCTCCGGTCGACTTCTGAGCCGGTGGCACAGGTCGTCCCCCCGGAGGAGGAGCTGGAGCCGCCGGGGGATCCCGAATCGGTGGCGCGCACCATCTGCCTGCAGGCCCTGACCCAGCGGGCGCAGAGCAGGGCAGAGTTGGCCACCAAGCTGTCCCGCCGCGGCATCCCGGACGATGCCGCGCGGGCGGTGCTGGACCGGTTCACCGAGGTCGGCCTCATCGACGACGACGCGCTCGCGGAGACGTACGCGCTGACCGCCCATCGGGAGCGCGGCCTCTCCGGCCGTGCGGTGGCCACCAAGCTGCGGCAGCGGGGGATCGACGAACCGACGGTGCAGGCCGCCGTCGGCCGGATCGACTCCGACAGCGAGAAGGCGGCCGCCCGCGCGCTGGTTCAGCGGAAGCTGCCGTCGTTGCGCGGGGTCGAACCGCAGGCGCGGGCCCGGCGGCTGGTCAGCCTGCTGGCCCGCCGCGGCTACGCCCCGGGGCTGGCGTATCAGGTCGTGCGCGAGGTAGTCACCGACGCGGAACTCGACCCGGACCCGGACGCCTGAGCCGTCCAGCCGGCTGGCGCGACACGCCGTAGCACTCCAGCGGGCGGGGCTCAGCGGGGTCTTACTTGCGTTGTGCCGTCCACGTTCCTAGCCTCAGGTTCACCAGGAGTAACGCTCCACACCGCGCTCAGGTTCGTCGCCCCGCGACGGCCAGACGTGCGGCCGGCATATAGGCCCCATTACGACGTCACGAAAGGACTGCTGAGCCGGACCAGCGGGTGCCCGGCGTCGCCGTATACCGGCGGTCGCCGCATGGGCTTCCGCCGCCGGTGCATCGCGCGTTTTCCTGGCCACCGATGGTGCGCGAACAGGAGGCGGCGGCGATGCAGGGTGTCTGGTACGCGGCGGTAGGTGCCCTGTTCGTGCTCGGCCTTCTGGGGCTGTACGTCTACTCCCGCCGGAGTGTGGGCGCGCCCCACGGCAAGCACGCCGAAGCGGCTTCGGCCGCCGAGCTCGAGTCGTTCGCGGCATCCACCCAGCGGGTCGCGGAGGCCGAGGCCAGGTCCATCCGGCAGGTGGCCCACACCCAGGCAGACTCCGTCCGGCGGGCAGCCGAGTCCGAAGCCGGCGCCATCCGCCGCGCAGCGGAGGCCGACGCCGACGCGACGCGTCGCGCTGCCGAGGTGGACGCGGCCCGACTCGTCGACGACCAGCGGCGCGCCGGCCAGGAGCTGGCCGCCCAGTCGGCGCAGCTCGACAGCACCGAGGCCCAGCTGAACGCGCAGGCGACGCGCCAGGAGGCCGAAGCGAGCGAGCTGGACCGCGGCGCCCAGCAGCTGGCCGAGCGGCAGCGCGAGCTCGACGCGGCCGCCGCTGAGATCGCAGCTGGTTCGGCCGACCTGGACGCCCGCGCTCGTGAGCTCGACGGACGGGCCGCCGAGCATGACCGCGAGCTCGAGCGGATCGCCGGGATCTCCGCTGAGGAGGCCAAGGCCGAGCTGCTCGCCAGCGTCGAGTCGACGGCCCGCCGCGACGCCGCGGTGCTGGTGCGCAGCATCGAGAACGAGGCGCGTACCGAGGGGACCGAGCGGGCCCGCGCCATAGTCGTCGAGGCCGTGCAGCGGGTGGCCAGCGAGCAGACCACCGAGACCGTAGTCAGCGTGCTGCACCTGCCGGCCGACGAGATGAAGGGGCGGATCATCGGCCGGGAAGGGCGCAACATCCGCGCCTTCGAGTCGGTGACCGGCGTGAACGTGATCATCGACGACACTCCTGAGGCGGTACTGCTGTCGTGCTTCGACCCGGTCCGGCGCGAGATCGGGCGGCTGACCCTGGAGAAGCTGATCCTGGACGGCAGGATCCACCCGCAGCGCATCGAGGACGTCTACGAACAGAGCAAGGCGGAGGTCGACGAGCTGTGCCTGCGGGCGGCGCGCGACGCCCTCGCGGAGGTGGGCGTCCGCGATCTCGACGACCGCCTGCTCCCGACCGTGGGGCGGCTGAAGTACCGGACCAGCTACGGCCAGAACGTCCTCGGCCACCTCATCGAGAGCGCGCACATCGCCGGCGTGATGGCCGCCGAGCTCGGCATCGAGCCGACGCTGGTGAAGCGGTGCGCGTTCCTGCACGACATCGGCAAGGCGTTGACGCACGAGGCCGAGGGCAGCCACGCGATTGTGGGCGCCCGGCTGCTGCGCAAGTACGGCGAGGACGAGGCCGTCGCGCACGCTGCCGAGGCCCACCACAACGAGGTCCAGCCGCGGACCGTCGAAGCGGTGCTCACCCAGGCGTCAGACACCTGCTCGGCCGCCCGCCCCGGCGCTCGTCGCGAGTCGCTCGAGACCTACGTCAAGCGGCTGGCGCGGATCGAGGAGATCGCCTCGTCACGTCCGGGGGTGGAGAAGGTCTTCGCGATGCAGGCCGGCCGGGAGGTGCGGGTGATGGTGCAGCCCGGCGAGGTCGACGACCTCGCCGCACAGGTGATCGCCCGCGAGATCGCCAAGCAGATCGAGGACGAGCTCACCTATCCCGGCCAGATCCGGGTCACCGTCGTGCGGGAGTCCCGCTCGACCGAGATCGCGCACTGAGCCGGCGGGCTGGTCAGTAACGCCACTCACTGCGCAGCAAACCCATCGCCACCTCGTCCTCGTAGCGGCCGCGCACCCAGTAGTGCTCGCGGTGTCGACCCTCCTCGACGAAGCCCACCTTGCGGTAGGACGCGATGGCCGCCTCGTTCGACGCGAGCACCCACAGGTACACCCTGCGCAGGTTCCGGCGCACGAACGCGAAGTCGACGGCCAGGCGCAGCGCGTCGGTGCCGTAACCGCGGCCGCGCTCGTCCGGCAGCAGCGCGATGCCCACCTCGGCATGCCGCGCCAGCGGGTCTTCGCGGAACAGCGAGACACGGCCGACGGCCCGACCGCCGACGGTGATCACGAAGTCGGCGTCGCCGTCGAGAGCGCCGCTGGCCACCCTGGCCCGGTAGGCCGCGCGGCTCAGCGGCGCAGGGGAGGCGGGTGTGCGCTCCTCCCAGGTCCCCAGGTCCGCGGCGATGCGGTAGAGCACGTCCTCGTCGTCGTCGGTCTTGGCGCGCAACTCCACGAGATCGCCCTTCAGCATGGCGCTGACCCTAAGCTGCCCCATGTCGGGAGTCAGCCCGGTTTCCGGTGCGCCTGTACCCCGAACGGCCCCGTATCCTCGAATGGACATGAGCCGCAGCTATGACATCCGCACCTACGGGTGCCAGATGAACGTCCACGACTCCGAGCGGCTCGCCGGGCTCCTCGAGCAAGCCGGTTACGTCCGCGGTTCCGGCGACGACGTGGACCTCGTCGTGTTCAACACCTGCGCGGTGCGCGAGAACGCAGACAATCGCCTCTACGGCAATCTCGGCCGCCTCTACCCGGCCACGCAGGCCCGCCCCGGCATGCAGATCGCCGTCGGCGGGTGCCTGGCGCAGAAGGACCGCGGCACGATCATCGAGAAGGCGCCGTGGGTCGACGTCGTGTTCGGCACGCACAACCTCGCGGCGCTGCCCGTCCTGCTCGAGCGCGCACGACACAACCGCGAGGCGCAGGTCGAGATCGTCGAGGCGCTGCAGAACTTCCCCTCGGATCTCCCCAGCCGTCGCGAGTCGCCGTACAGCGCGTGGGTCTCCGTCTCGGTGGGATGCGACAACACCTGCACGTTCTGCATCGTGCCGAGCCTGCGCGGCACCGAGACCGACCGCCGCCCGGGTGACGTGCTGGCCGAGATCCGCGCGCTGGTCGACGCCGGCGTCATCGAGGTGACGCTGCTCGGGCAGAACGTCAACTCCTACGGCCGCGGCTTCGGAGACCGATTCGCGTTCGGCAAGCTGCTGCGCGAGTGCGGTTCGATCGCTGGCCTCGAGCGCGTCCGCTTCACCAGCCCGCACCCGCGGGACTTCACCGAGGACGTCATCGCCGCGATGGCCGAGACCCCCAACGTCATGCCGCAGCTGCACATGCCGTTGCAGTCCGGGTCGGACGCGGTGCTGAGGGCGATGCGCCGCTCGTATCGACAGGAGCGCTACCTCGCGATCATCGACAGTGTCCGCGCGGCGATGCCGGACGCGGCGATCACCACCGACATCATCGTCGGCTTCCCCGGGGAGACGGACGAGGACTTCGAGCAGACGCTCGCGGTGGTCCGGCGCGCGCGCTTCGCCAGCGCGTTCACGTTCCAGTACTCCAAGCGGCCCGGTACGCCGGCTGCGACGATGGACGGCCAACTCCCGAAGGCGGTCGTGCAGGAGCGGTACGAGCGGCTGATCGCGCTGCAGGACGAGGTGTCATGGGGCGCAGCCAAGGCGCTCGTCGGTCGCGACGTAGAGGTGCTGGTCAGCACCGGCGAAGGTCGCAAGGACGGCGCCACTGGG
>JAVHVL010000349.1:0-3031 GCA_032160565.1 Pseudonocardiales bacterium
CTCGGGCAACCTCGTCCGCATCGCGCAGGCCTGAGCGTCGTGGGCACGAGGATGGACACGCAGTCGCCTGAGATGCACGATGCCGATAGCCACGATCTGATCCGCGTGCACGGCGCGCGCGTGAACAACCTCAAGGACGTCAGCATCGAGATCCCGAAGCGCCGGTTGACGGTGTTCACCGGCGTCTCCGGCTCGGGCAAGAGCTCGCTGGTGTTCGGCACGATCGCCGCGGAGTCGCAGCGGCTGATCAACGAGACGTACAGCGCCTTCGTGCAGGGCTTCATGCCGACCCTGGCGCGGCCCGAGGTCGACGTCCTCGAAGGGCTGACGACCGCGATCATCGTCGATCAGCAGCGGATGGGAGTTGACGCCCGCTCGACGGTGGGCACCGCCACCGACGCGAATGCGATGCTGCGCATCCTGTTCAGCCGGCTCGGCAAGCCGCACATCGGATCGCCCCAGGCGTTCTCGTTCAACGTCGCCTCGATCTCGGGCGCGGGTGCGGTGAGCATCGAACGTGGCGGCACCACCACCAAGGAGCGACGGAGCTTCAGCATCACCGGCGGCATGTGCGCGCGCTGCGAGGGCCGGGGCTCGGTCACCGACTTCGACCTGACCGCGCTGTACGACGACAGCAAGTCACTCAACGAGGGTGCGCTGAGGATTCCCGGCTACAGCATGGACGGCTGGTTCGGCCGGATCTTCAGCGGCTGCGGCTTCTTCGACCCGGACAAGCCCATCAAGAAGTTCACCAAGAAGGAGCTGCACGACCTGCTCCACAAGGAGCCGACCAAGATCAAGGTCGACGGCATCAACCTCACCTACGAGGGGCTGATCCCGAAGATCCAGAAGTCGATGCTGTCCAAGGACGTCGACGCGATGCAGCCGCACATCCGCGCGTTCGTCGAGCGCGCGATCACCTTCGCGACCTGCCCCGACTGCGACGGCACCCGGCTCACCGCAGCGGCCCGGTCGTCGAAGATCAAAACCAGGAACATCGCGGACCTCTGCGCGATGCAGATCAGTGACCTCGCCGATTGGGTGCGCGGCCTGGACGAGCCGTCGGTCGCGCCGCTGCTGGACACGCTGCGGCGCACCCTCGACTCGTTCGTGGAGATCGGGCTCGGCTACCTCTCGCTGGACCGCCCGTCCGGCACGCTGTCCGGTGGCGAGGCGCAGCGCACCAAGATGATTCGTCATCTCGGGTCGTCACTCACCGACGTCACCTATGTCTTCGACGAGCCGACCATCGGCCTGCACCCGCACGACATCGCGCGGATGAATGACCTATTGCTGCAGCTGCGCGACAAGGGCAACACCGTGCTGGTCGTCGAGCACAAGCCGGAAGCGATCGCGATCGCCGATCACGTCGTCGATCTCGGCCCGGGCGCCGGCAGCGCCGGCGGCACGATCTGCTTCGAGGGCAGCTTCGAGGACCTCCGGCGCAGCGGGACGCTCACCGGCAAACACCTCGACGACCGCGCACAGCTCAAGACCGAGACCCGGACGGCGACCGGCGCGCTGGAGATCCGTGGTGCGGACCGGCACAACCTGCGCGAGGTCGACGTCGATATCCCGCTCGGTGTGCTGGTGGTGGTGACGGGCGTGGCCGGATCGGGAAAGAGCTCGCTGATCCACGGCTCGGTGGCTGGGCGCGATGGCGTCGTGGCGATCGACCAGGCACCGATCCGCGGCTCGCGACGCAGCAACCCGGCGACCTACACCGGACTGCTCGACCCGATCCGCAAGGCGTTCGCGAAGGCCAACGGCGTGAAGCCGGCGCTGTTCAGCGCCAACTCTGAGGGCGCCTGCCCCAACTGCAACGGCGCGGGAGTCATCTACACCGACCTGGCGATGATGGCCGGCGTCGCCACCACGTGCGAGGAGTGCGAGGGGAAGCGATTCCAGGCATCGGTGCTGGAACACCACCTCGGCGGCCGCGACATCACTGAGGTACTCGCGATGTCCGTGACCGAGGCCGAGGAGTTCTTCGGCGCCGGCGCGGCGCACACGCCGGCCGCGCACGCCGTCCTCGATCGGCTCGCCGACGTCGGGCTCGGTTACCTGAGTCTCGGCCAGCCGCTCACCACGCTGTCCGGCGGAGAGCGGCAGCGGCTCAAGCTGGCTACCCAGATGGGGGAGAAGGGCGACGTCTACGTCCTCGACGAGCCGACCTCGGGCCTGCACCTCGCCGACGTCGAGCACCTGCTCGGCCTGCTCGACCGGCTCGTCGACGCGGGCAAGTCGGTCATCGTCATCGAGCATCACCAGGCGGTCATGGCGCACGCCGACTGGATCATCGACCTCGGCCCCGGCGCCGGCCACGACGGTGGCCGGATCGTCTTCGAGGGCACACCCGCCGACCTCGTCGCCGCCCGCTCCACCCGCACCGGCGAGCACCTCGCGGCCTACGTCGGCACCTGACCGAGGCGCACGCGGACACCGTGAGACGAGTTGTCTCATCTGTTCGACCCGGCCCCACTCCCGAGCCGATAACCGGCGGTAGGTCAGCTCCGCGGCCGAGGATCCACCCGGGATCCAACCGAGGCCGAACCCTGGAGCTCAGCAGTCCCCACCGGGCGGATCCGTGTCGTCCGTGCTGACTTCAGCCCAGTCGAGGTCGTCGAGGTTGATCACGATCGCGTCCTGGGTGGTACGGGCGATCACGACGATGGCCTCGACGTCGGGGTCGGGGTTCTCCTCGCGATGTGGGACGAACGGGGGCACGAAGATGTAGTCGCCGGGCGCTGTTCGGATCCGTGTCTCGACCGGCTCGTCGCCCTCGAGGTCGACGAACACGAACTCGGGGGTGCCGGAGACGATGTAGATCGCGGTTTCCGAGGCGCCGTGGTGGTGGTTGCCCGAAGCGGTGGACGCGGGGACGTGTGTCTGCCCCATCCAGAGGTGCTGCGCGCCGACTGTCCTGCCGCTGTTCGCTTCCAGGCGTCGCATGCCTGAGGTCTGGGTCGTCCGGCCGAGCAGGCCGGATGGTGCGATGCGGTGCAGCCGGCGATGGAACTGGTCGATGTCG
>JAVHVL010000024.1:0-7011 GCA_032160565.1 Pseudonocardiales bacterium
AGCGGCACGTGGTCACGGCGCCGGCGTCGGGGGTGCTCACCCGCCTGGACGCGCTGGCGGTGGGCGTCGCGGCCTGGCGCCTCGGGGCGGGGCGGGCCCGCAAGGAGGATGCCGTGTCCGCCGGCGCGGGCGTCGTCATGTTCGCCAAGCCGGGCGACGCCGTCCGCGAAGGCCAGCCGCTGCTCGAACTCCATGCCGACGACCCCAGCCGGTTCGAGCGGGCCCTGGCCGCGCTGCACGGCGGCTACGACATCGGGGCGTCGTACACACCGGCCCCGCTACTGCTCGACCGGGTCGGCTGAGCAACCGGGTCGGCTGAGGGTCAGTCGCTGCGGCTGAACTCGGCGATCGCGATGGCGGTCATCGCCACGCCGAGCGCGGCCACCACCGCCACGCACAGCGCCGACGGGACGTGCCAGCCGCCCCAGGTGATCCCGGGATCCAGCCTGGCGCGCACTTCCGGCGTGAGGTCCAGATGCTTGAACACGACGCGCCGGATCGGTTCCACCGCGTAGGTGAGCGGGTCGATCCGGTTCAGGAACGTCAGCCACGTAGGCAATCCCGTGACCGGGAACAGCGCGCCGGAGATGAAGAACAGCGGCATGATCAGCATCTGGGTCAGCGCCATGAACGACTGGATCTGCTTGATCCGCGCGGCCACCATCACGCCGAACGCGGTGAGCGTGTACGCCAGCAGCGTCTGCAGCGCGAAGACCTCGACGATCAACGACGGCGAGTACGGCACACCCACCAGCCCGGCCAGGCAGATCACGAGGACGCCCTGGAAGGTGGCGACCGTGGCGCCGCCCAGGCACTTGCCGATGACGATGGAGCTGCGACGGATGGGCGCGACCAGCATCTCGCGCAGGAAGCCGAATTCGCGGTCCCAGACGATCGAGGCGGCCGAGAACATCGCGGTGAACATCACCGCCATCGCCAGGATGCCGGGGTACAGGAAGGTCCGCAGGTTGAGCCCGCCGGTGCCCTCGGACGCGATCCGCGACAGGCCGGTGCCCAGCACGAACAGGAACAGCAAGGGCTGGAACAGCGAGGTGACCAGCCGCAGGCGGTCGCTGGCGAAGCGGACCACCTCGCGCTCCCAGACGATCTTGACGGCGCGCAGCTCACCGACCGCCGACCGCGGCGGGACGTGTACCTGGACGACCGGTACGGCGGTGGTCGCCATCAGCGCCCGCGGCCGAAGATCTGCGCGGTGTGCCGCATCCGGTCGAGCGTGCCGGACTCCGCATCGCGGATCGTGGAGCCGGTGTAGGACATGAACACGTCGTCGAGGGACGGGCGGGCCACGGAGACGGACTGGATGGCGATCGGGAACTCGGCGAACAGGTGCGGCACGAACTGCTCGCCCTGCGCGACCCGGAAGGTCACCGCGCCCTCGGCCATCGTGGCCACGATGCCGAACTGCTGCTCGAGCGCGATGATGGCCGCGGTGTCGTCGTCGGTCTGCAGCTGGACGCGGTCCTCACCGACGCTGGCCTTTAGAGCTTCGGGCGTATCCAGGGCGATGATCTTGCCCTGATCCATGATCGCGATGCGGTCGCAGTACTCCGCCTCGTCCATGTAGTGGGTGGTCATGAAGATCGTGATGTCCTCCGACTTGCGCAGCTCCCCGATGTAGCCCCAGATCGAGGCGCGGGTCTGCGGATCCAGCCCGACGGTCGGTTCGTCCAGGAAGAGCACGCGGGGCGAGTGCAGCAGCCCGCGCGCGATCTCCAGCCGCCGCTTCATCCCGCCCGAGTACGCGGAAACCTTGCTGCCGCGGCGCTCGAGCAGGCCGACCATGTCCAGAACCTGGTGGATGCGGTCGGCGACGACGTCGCGGGCCACTCCGTACAGCTCGGCGTGCAGCCGCAGGTTGCGCTCGGCCGTCATGTAGGAGTCCAGCGTGGTGTCCTGGAAGACCAGCCCGATGTTGCGCCGCACGCTGTCCCGTTCGCGGACGACGTCGTGCCCGGCGACCTCGGCGGTGCCGGCGGTCGGTCGCAACAGCGTGCACAGCATGCTGATGGTGGTGGACTTGCCCGCCCCGTTGGGGCCGAGGAAGCCGAAGACCTCACCCGTCGGGATCTCCAGGTCGATACCACGCACGGCCTCGACGTCGCCGAAGCGTTTGACGAGGCCGTGCACCGACACGGCTGGCTGCTGCATGCATCCTTCGATAGCTGGACTTGTCCGGGTTCGTTGCTATATCTGCCGTAACAAATACCACTGTTGAAGCGCTCTGTCCGGTGAATCCTACGAGCTTCTGGTGGTAACGCCTCGATACCGTGTGACGCATGCCTACCCAGCTCGGGGACTCCGCCATCCGTCGCGCTCCCAAAGTCCTGCTCCATGATCATCTCGACGGCGGGGTGCGCCCCGAGACGGTGATCGAGCTGGCCGCCGAGATCGGCTACCTGGCGCTGCCGGAAACGGACGCGCTCAAGCTGGCCGGCTGGTTCCGGGATGCCGCGGACTCCGGGTCACTGGAGCGGTATCTGGAGACGTTCGCGCACACCGTGGCGGTGATGCAGACGCCGGCCGGGCTCAGCCGCGTCGCCCGGGAGGCGGTGGAGGATCTCGCCGACGACGGCGTCGTCTACGCCGAGATCCGCTGGGCGCCGGAGCAGCACGTCGAGGGCGGGCTGAGTCTCGAGGAGGTTGTCGACGCCGTCCTGGCCGGGTTCCGGGCGGGCGAGCAGGCTGCCGCGGAGAAGGGGCAGCAGATCCGCGTCGGCGCGATCGTCACCGCGATGCGGCACGCGGCCCGCTCCCTGGAGATTGCCGAGCTGGCAGTGGCCTACCGCGACCGCGGCGTCGTCGGCTTCGACATCGCCGGCGCCGAGGCCGGCTTCCCGCCCACCCGCCACCTCGACGCGTTCGAGTACATGCGCCAGCAGAACGCGCACTTCACCATCCACGCCGGCGAGGCGTTCGGGCTGCCGTCCATCTGGGAGGCGATCCAGTGGTGCGGCACCGACCGCCTGGGGCACGGGGTCCGGATCGTCGACGACATCACCGCCGGCGGCAAGCTCGGGCGGCTGGCGCAGTACGTGCGGGACAAGCGGATCCCGCTGGAGATGTGCCCGTCGTCCAACGTGCAGACCGGCGCCGCGCCCTCGATCGCCGAGCACCCGATCGGCCTGCTTCGCAAGCTGCACTTCCGGGTCACGGTGAACACCGACAACCGGTTGATGAGCGGGACGTCGATGACCCGGGAAATGGTGCAGCTCGTCGAGGCCTTCGGCTACGGCTGGAGTGACCTGCAGTGGTTCACGATCAACGCGATGAAGAGCGCGTTCATCGGCTTCGACGACCGGCTCGAGATCATCAACAACCAGATCAAGCCGGGCTACGCGGCCCTGCTGGCCGGCTAGTTCAGCGCAGCAGCCCGGCCGCCTGCTTGGCCCGGAGGACGACGAGGGCCGCGGCGTTCACCTGGGCCCGGAAGTGCCGGTCCGCATTCGCGCGGGCCAGCACGGCGGCGGTCATCTGCGGGGCCTGCCCGGCGTCCACCGTGAGCACCATGTCGCCCCCGGCGGCGATGAACGCCACCGCCCGGCCGCCGATCGAGTAGCCGCTGACCTGCGTCGCGATGCCAATGTCGTCGCTGATGATCACGCCGGTGAAACCGAGGTCCTGGCGCAGCATCCCGGTGACGACGGTCGGGGAGAACGCCGCGGGGCGGTCCGGGTCGATGTCCGTGTAGATCGCTGTCGACATCATCACGAACGGCACGCCCGCCCGGATCGCCGCCGCGAACGGCGCGAGGTAGCGGTCGTGCCGGGTCGTCACGGTGTCGAGCACGCCGCTGCTCACGTCGGTGTTGCCGGCGACGCGGCCCAACCCCGGGAAGTGCTTCACGGTCGCGTCGATGTGCGCGGCCGCCAGCCCCTGCGCGACAGCTACGCCGTGGGACGCGACGGTGGCCGGGTCGCGCCCGTACTCGCGGTCCAGGTCGCCGATCGGCGGGTTGCCGCCGAAGTCCGGGGGCACCGTGTCGAGCACCGGCGCGAGGTCGACGTTCACCCCGGCCGCCCGCAGTTCGGCGCCCCACTGCTGCGCCTCGGCGCGTAGCACCGAGGGGGCCAGCCCGCCCTGGGCGACCGCGCTCGGGATGGACGAGAACCCCGGCCCCTGCATCCGCTGCACGAGGCCGCCCTCCTGGTCGGTCGCGATGAACAGGCCGAGGCCCCGCGGCGCCTGCTGCTGCAACTGCGCCGTGATGGCCGCGGTCTGGTCGCGGCTGAGCCGGCTCGTCCCGTCGAGGATCACCGAGCCGACGTGGAACCGGGTGATGGCGTTCACCGTCGCCTGGATGACCCCGGAGGAGGGGCAATCGACCATGAACAGCTGCCCGACCCGCTGCGCCAGGCTCATCCCGGCCAGCGCACGCTCGGCCCGGCTGAGGATCGGTGCCGGGGTGGTCGGCGGCGCGGCCGTCGTGGTCGGCGTGGTGGGTGGCGAGGTGCTCGGCGGCTGCGTGGTGCGCTGCGTGGTGCTCTGCGCGGTCGGCGGGGTCGGCGCAGGTGTGCGCTCGGGCCTGGCGGTGGCGCAGGCCGGCAGCGCCAGCACCGCCGCGAGTGCGGCGAGGCTGGCGCGGGTGGGCATTAGCCCATTGTCAGGTAGTCCGGCTCGTTCGCCGTGCGGAACATGCCGTGGACCAGTTCGACGGTGCGGAGCCGGTCGGCGGGCGAATGGACCAGCGTGGAGATCATCAGCTCGTCCGCGGCCGTCGCGTCCAGCAGCTGCCCGAGGGCGGCACGGACCGTCTCCGGGCCGCCGATGGCCTGCCCGTGCCGCCGCTGCGCGACGAAGGCACGCTCGTCGGGGCGCCACGGGTATGCGGCGGCCTCCTCGGGCGTCGGCAGCCGCCCGGGGCGGCCCTGCCGAAGCCGGAGGAAGGACAGCGCCGCCGGCAGTGCGATGCGGTCGGCCTCGTCATCGTCGGGCGCGCACACCACCTGCACGGTCACCATCGCGTACGGCTCGTCCAGGGCCGCCGACGGGCGGAAGGCGGAGCGGTAGGTATCCAGCGCCGGCAGCGTGTTGAGCCCGCTGAAGTGATGGGCGAAGGCGAACGGCAGCCCCAGGATGCCGGCCAGCTCGGCGCTGTACATGCTCGAGCCCAGCAGCCAGATGGGCGGCGGCGGGGCCGCGTGCGGCACCGCCTGGATCGCGGCATAGGGGTGGCCGGCCGGGAACTCGCCGGCCAGGAAGCGGGCCAGCTCGCCGAGCTGCTCGGGGAAGTCGTCGGCACTGAGCGCCGCGGCCGAGCGCCGCAGCGCGGCGGCCGTCCGCTGATCGGTGCCCGGTGCGCGCCCCAGCCCGAGGTCGATGCGGTCGGGGTAGAGCGCGGCGAGTGTGCCGAACTGCTCGGCCACCACCAGCGGCGCGTGGTTGGGCAGCATCACGCCGCCGGAGCCCACCCGGATGCGGCCGGTGGCGCCGGCGACGGCTCCGATCAGGACGGCCGGTGCCGAGCTCGCGATGCCCGGCATGCTGTGGTGCTCAGCCAGCCAGAACCGGGTGTACCCGAGCTCGTCGGCGCGCCGGGCCAGGGCCAGGGTTGCCTGCACCGCCTCGGCGGGCGTCGAACCCTCGCCGACCGGTGCCAGATCGAGGATGGACAGCGGGACGGCCGGGAGGATGCTCACGATAGATGTCCAACGCGTGCCGGCAGCGGGCTGTTCCGCGTCCGCCCGCTAGTGGCCGACCCAGTCGAAGGTCTTGGTGACGGCCTTCTTCCAGTCGGCGTACAGCGCGGCGCGGCGCTCGGCGTCCATCGCCGGCTCCCAGCGCGCGCCGGCGGTCCAGTTGGCGCGGATCTCGTCCGTGGAGGACCAGAACCCGACCGCCAGCCCCGCCGCGTAGGCGGCACCGAGCGCGGTCGTCTCGGCCACCACCGGGCGCACCACGGGGACGTCGAGGATGTCGGCCTGGAACTGCATGAGCAGCTCGTTGCCGACCATTCCGCCGTCCACCTTGAGTTCGGTCAGGGCGACGTCACCTGCGCGAGCCTGGGAGCGCAGCGTGTCACCTGCGCGAGCTTGGGAGCGCAGCCTGTCGCCGTCGGCGTTCATGGCGTCCACGACCTCGCGCGTCTGGAAGGCCGTCGCCTCGAGGGCGGCCCGCGCGAGATGGCCGCGGTTGACGAACCGGGTCAGCCCGACGATCGCGCCGCGGGCCTCCGCGCGCCAGTACGGCGCGAACAGCCCGCTGAACGCGGGTACGAAGTACGCGCCGCCGTTGTCGTCCACCGAACGCGCGAGCGCCTCCACCTCCGCGGCGGAGCCGATGATCCCCAGGTTGTCGCGCAGCCACTGCACGAGCGAGCCGGTGACCGCGATCGAGCCCTCCAGCGCGTATACCGGCGCCTGGTCGCGCAGCGCGTAGCAGACGGTGGTCAGCAGCCCGTTCTCGCTGAGCACCTTGTCGGTGCCGGTGTTGAGCAGCAGGAAGTTGCCGGTGCCGTAGGTGTTCTTGGCCTCGCCCGGAGCCAGGCAGGCCTGGCCGAACGTCGCGGCCTGCTGGTCGCCGAGGATCCCGGCGATCGGGACGCCGGCGAGCGGTCCGCGCTCGCGCACGTCGGCGTACACCTCCGACGACGAGCGGATCTCGGGCAGGACCGCCAGCGGGATCCCCATCTCCTCGGCGATGTCCGGGTCCCACTTCAGCGTGTCCAGATCCATCAGCATCGTCCGCGACGCGTTGGTGGGGTCGGTGACGTGCACGCCGCCACTGAGGTTCCACACCAGCCAGCTGTCGATCGTGCCGAAGACGAGCTCGCCGTTCTGGGCCCGTTCGCGCGCGCCGGGGACGTTGTCCAGCAACCACCGCGCCTTGGGGCCGGCGAAGTACGTCGCCAGCGGCAGGCCGACCTTCTCGCGATAGCGCTCGGCACCGCCGCCCCGCGCAGCGAGCTCGTCGCAGATGGGTTGCGTGCGCGTGTCCTGCCAGACGATCGCCGGAGCGATCGGAGTTCCTGTCGCGCGGTCCCACACGACGGTC
>JAVHVL010000031.1:0-9170 GCA_032160565.1 Pseudonocardiales bacterium
CAGATCCCCGCGCGGCCCGGCGAACGCGGGCGTCGAACGCAGGAGGAAGGAGCGCGAAGATGGCGGAGAAGACCTACGGCGTCACCGGCATGACGTGCCAGCACTGTGTGAACGCGGTCACCAGCGAGGTGAGCGGAATCGGTGGTGTCGAGTCGGTCGCGGTGGACCTGGCCACCGGCACGGTCACGGTGATCGGCGACGGCTACACCGACGAGCAGATCCGGGCAGCGGTGGATGAGGCCGGCTACCGCCTCGCCGGCACCTGACCCTCGGCACAGCCGCCCGCGCCCGACGACCCGGGCACCCGCGAGACCGCTCCAGACCGGCAGGGAAGGCAGGAGATGAGCCGACACATCAGCAACGGCAGCGATGCCGGAGGGGCGACGCCCGCGTCGCTCGAGTTGAGTGTCGGCGGCATGACGTGCACCTCCTGCGCGGCCCGCATCGAGAGGAAACTCAACAGGCTCGAGGGCGTGACCGCGACCGTCAACTACGCGACGGAAAAGGCGACGGTGCGCTACGACCCGGTCGCGGTCGCCCCCGCGGACCTGGTGGCGACGGTGGAAGCGACGGGCTACTCCGCGCGCCTGTCGCAGCCGACCGCTGCCGGGAACGCGAACATCGAAGACGAAGCCGACGTTGAACTGTCCTCTCTTCGGCAGCGGCTGATTCTCTCCGCGGCGCTCACCTTGCCCGTGTTGCTGCTGGCGATGATTCCGGCCGCGCAATTCGACAACTGGCAATGGCTGTCGCTCACCCTGGCCAGCCCCGTCGTGCTGTGGGGCGGCTGGCCGTTCCATCGCGCCGCCTGGGTCAACCTGCGGCACCGTGCCGCGACCATGGACACGCTCGTGTCGATGGGCACCTTGGCGGCGTTCGGCTGGTCGCTGTACGCGCTGTTCTTCGGTGACGCCGGCATGCCCGGCATGCGGATGCATTTCGATCTCGTCGCAACCTCCGGCAGCGGCGCCTCGGAGATCTATCTCGAGGTGGCCTCTGCGGTGGTCGTGTTCCTCCTCGCCGGCCGTTACCTCGAAGCGCGCGCCAAGCGCCGCTCCGGTGCCGCGCTCAACGCCCTGCTCGAACTCGGCGCCAAAGATGTCGCTGTGCTCCGCAACGGCATCGAGACCCGCATCCCCACCGACCAACTCACCCCCGGCGACGAGTTCGTGGTGCGGCCCGGCGAGAAGATCGCCACCGACGGCGTCGTCGTCGACGGCTCCTCCGCGGTCGACGAGTCCCTGCTGACCGGCGAGTCGATCCCGGTCGAGGTCGCGCCGGGTGACGCCGTGACCCGCGCGACCGTCAACGTTGGCGGCCGGCTCGTGATCCGCGCCACCCGCGTCGGGGCCGACACCCGCCTCTCCCAAATCGCCCGGCTCGTCGTCAACGCCCAATCCGGCAAAGCGCCGGTCCAGCGGCTCGCCGACCGGATCTCGATTGTCTTCGTCCCCGTCGTGCTCGTCATCGCGCTCGCCACCCTCGTGCTGACGCTGGCGACCGGGCACGACGCGGTCCGCGCGTTCACCGCCGCTGTCGCCGTCCTGATCATCGCGTGCCCGTGCGCACTCGGCCTCGCCACACCGACGGCCTTGCTGGTCGGCACCGGCCGCGGCGCCCAACTCGGCCTGCTCATCAAAGGCCCAGAGGTACTGGAGTCCACCCGGCGGGTGGACACCGTCGTGCTCGACAAGACCGGCACGGTCACCAGCGGACGGATGAGCCTCCACGCCATCCACCCCGCTGCGGGCGTCAGTTCCGAGGAGCTGCTGCTCATTGCCGGCGCATTGGAAGCGGCCAGCGAGCACCCGATCGCCGAGGCCGTCGCCGCCGCCGCCAGGCGACAGTTCGGGCAGCTCCCGCCGGTCGAATCATTCCGCAACTCCGCGGGGCTCGGCGTCGCCGGCACGGTCACGATCGACGGTGTCGCGCACGCCGTCGTCGTCGGCCGGGAGAAGCTGCTCGCCGACTGGGGCATGCCCCTGAATGACCAGCTCGCCGCAGCGAAGGCGGAGGCTGAAGCCGCCGGCCGAACCGCCGTCCTCGCCGGCTGGGCCGGCCGAATCCGCGGCGTTCTCGTCGCCGGCGACACCGTCAAGGACACCAGCGCCGCCGCCGTCGCGCAGCTGCGCCGGCTCGGACTGCGGCCGATGCTGCTGACCGGGGACAACCGCGCCGCCGCGACCGCCATCGGCGCCACCGTCGGCATCCCGCCGGCTGACGTCATCGCCGAGGTGTTGCCCGAGGACAAGGTCACCGCCGTCACCGATCTCCAGGGCCGGGGACGGATCGTTGCGATGGTAGGTGACGGCGTGAACGACGCCGCCGCCCTCGCGGCCGCGGACCTGGGGCTGGCGATGGGGACCGGCGCCGATGTCGCCATCGAAGCCTCCGACATCACCCTGGTCCGCGGCGACCTCACCGCAGCCGCGGACGCGATCCGGCTTTCCCGGCGCACTCTTGCCACGATCAAGGGCAACCTGTTCTGGGCGTTCTCCTACAACGTCGTCCTCATCCCGGTCGCCGCATTCGGTCTGCTGTCGCCGCTGATCGCCGGAGCCGCGATGGCGTTCTCCTCCGTGTTCGTCGTGACGAATTCGCTGCGGCTGCGCCGCTTCGCTCCCGCTCCACCCGGCTCTGAGGCAGCGTTGCGGTCGCCGTCATCGAGGCGGCCCCGGGGAACCAGGCCCTCGTCACACGCGGTAAAGGCCGAGCCGTTATCCACGCTTGCCACCAGTGACGTCGGGCGGGAGCCGGGAAGGGAAAACCCCTGATGGGCAGCATCTGGCACGGACTGCTACACGCCCTCGGCATCGCCGGCTCGATGACCTGGCAGGTCACCTGGTCGCTCATCCTCGGCTTCACGCTGTCGGCGGTCATCGAAGCGCTCGTAAGGAAGTCCACCATCGCCCGGCTGATGCCCGACGACTCGCCCAAGAGCCTCGCGACGGCCACGGCGCTGGGTGCGGCCTCCTCCTCCTGCTCCTACGCGGCGGTCGCGCTGGCCCGGTCCCTGTTCCGCAAGGGTGCCGACTTCACGGCGGCGATGGCGTTCCAGTTCGCGTCCACGAATTTGGTGATCGAGCTAGGGCTGATTCTGGCGTTGCTGCTCGGCTGGCAGTTCACCGCCGCGGAGTTCGTCGGCGGCCCGTTCATGATCGTGCTGCTGGCGCTCATCTTCCGCCGGTTCCTGTCAGCCACGTTGGTCCAGGAGGCGCGTCAGCAGGCGGACAGGGCGGTTGCCGGTTCGATGGAAGGCCACGCCGCGATGGACATGTCCGTCGGCGGCGACGGCTCGTTCTGGCAGCGGCTGCTCAGCCCGGCCGGGTTCATCTCCGTGTCGCACAACTTCGTCATGGAGTGGGCCGCAGTGCTACGCGACATCGCGATCGGCCTGCTCATCGCCGGTGCGGCCGCGGCGTGGATCCCCGACACGTTCTGGCAGAGCCTGTTCTTCACCGGTCACCCGCTCGCCGCGAAGATCTGGGGGCCGATCATCGGCCCGCTGTTCGCGGTCGCTGCGTTTGTCTGCTCGATCGGCAACGTCCCGCTGGCCGCCGTGCTCTGGAACGGCGGCATCAGCTTCGGCGGTGTCGTGTCGTTCATCTTCGCCGACCTCATCATCATCCCGATCATCGTCATCTACGCCAAGTACTACGGCCGCCGCATGGCCATGTTCCTGACCGGTACGTTCTACGTCACGATGGTCGCCGCCGGCTACGTCATAGAGCTGGTATTCGGTCCCCTTCACCTGATTCCCTCAGGCCCCCGGCACGCGTCGGTCGGCGACAACGGGATCACCTGGAACTACACGAGTTGGCTCAACATCATCTTCCTGCTGTTGGCCGCGATGCTCGTCTGGCGGTTCTTCACCACCGGCGGCCGCGAGATGCTGGCGATGATGGGCGGCGGCCCCGACGACATGGCCGGCGGTCACGAGCACGCTGCGCACGACCACGGCGGTGAGCACGGGCACGCCGCGGCCGATGATGCCGCAGCTGGTCACGGCGGTCCCGGGCACCGGACCCGACAACAACCAGCTGACGGGACTCACCGTCATGATGACCGTTGACATACCGGCTCGCCGCCGGGGGGTCACCGGAAGCGGATCCAGCAGTCGGTCGTCGCTGTGCCACCGCGGCGTCGTCACGGACGTGCTCGACCCGCGGTCACGCCCGGAGAGCCGCAGTGACCGTGCAGCAGTGACCGCGCCGCAGTGACCGCGCAGCAGTGACATAGTGGAGCGCGGACGCAGTAGCAGGGCAGCGCGATCGACCGGTTGCTGATTCGGGGAACGCTCAGATGCAGATATCCACGTCCCTCCGCCGGCTCGGTTCGAGCCAGATCAACAGTTACCTCATCGAAGAGGGCGGCTCGGTCACGATCATCGACGCGGGATTGTCCGGTTACCTTCGCCTCCTACCGGCCGGGCTGGCGGCGATGGGGCGTTCGATCGGGGACGTCCGAGCCGTGGTCCTGACCCACGGCGACACCGACCACATCGGCTTCGCCGAGCGGCTGCGCCGTGAGCGAGGCATCCCGGTCTATGTCCACGAGCTCGATGCGCCCCGCGCCCGCGGAGAGGTCAAGAAACCACCGTTCGGCTGGGGGCCGGCAAGGATCGGGCCGCTAGTAAGGTTCCTCGCGTACAGCGCCTGGCGCGGTGGCTCGCGAACCACCTTCCTCAGCGAGGTCGTCACCTTCGTCGATGGCGAGGTGCTCGACGTGCCCGGCTCTCCCCGTGTCATCCACCTGCCGGGGCATACGCCGGGCAGTGCGGCCCTGCACGTCCCTTCGATCGACGCCATATTCATGGGGGACGCTTTCACGACGCGTAGCGTCCTGACTGGGGAGACGGGGCCGCGACTCGCCCCGTTCACTCTCGATCCGGCGCAGGCAATGACCTCGCTTACGAAGCTGGACGCCATCGAAGCCACCCGGGTTCTTCCCGGTCACGGTGAGCCTTGGAGTGGCGGCCTGGCCGAAGCTCTTCGCCTGATCCGGGCCGCCGGGACAGGCGGAGGCAAACGGTCCGTCCCCTCGGGCTGAAGCTGCCAGACGCTTCGTCGGCGGGTTCGCCTTGCGTGCCGATCTTCCTGCGTTAGCGCCACCCATGCCCCACCAAGCGCAGGAAGATCCTCTGCGGCACCGCGATCTTCCTGCGTTAGCGCCACCCATGCCCCACCAAGCGCAGGAAGATCCACTGCGGCACACGACAACACGACGACGCGGCCCGGCCCCCCCAGGAGGACCGGGCCGCGGTCGTGTGCGCTCAGATCAGATCAGCTGCAACCGCTCGTGCTGCCGCAGCCCTCGCAGACGAAGCAGCTGCCCGCGGGGCGCATCTTCGTGCCGCAGTTCATGCAGAGTGGCGCGTCGGCCGAGGTGCCGATGATCGACTCGAGCAGCTCGGTGGAGCTGTGCACCGCGGCGGGCGCGGGCGCTGCCGTATCGGCCACCACCTCGTCCTGCAGCTCGGGCACCGCCGCCTTCGTCACGGGGGCGGACTGGGCCAGCGCCACGGTGTCCTCCTCCTCGGCCTCTGCCTCTGTCGGTGCGTAGGAACCGGTCTCGAGCTGCCGCGTGCGCTCGTCGGCGGTGTAGATGCCGAGGGCGGAGCGGGTGTCGAAGTCGAGGTAGTCCAGCGCCAGGCGGCGGAAGATGTAGTCGACGATCGACTGCGCCATCCGCACATCCGGGTCGTCGGTGAGGCCGGCCGGCTCGAAGCGCATGTTCGTGAACTTCTGCACGTACGTCTCCAGCGGCACGCCGTGCTGCAGCGCGATGGAGATGGCGATCGAGAAGGCGTCCATCACGCCGGCGAGGGTGGAACCCTGCTTGCCGAGCTTGAGGAACACCTCGCCGAGGCCGTCGTCGGGGTAGGAGCCCGCCGTCATGTACCCCTCGGCGCCACCGACCGAGAAGGAGGTGGTGAGCGACGGGCGCGACTTCGGCAGCCGCTTGCGGATCGGCTTGTATTCGACGACCTTCTCGACGACCTTCTCGGCCTCGGCGCCGTTGTTGGCACCCTTGCCGGCGGACAGCGGCTGGCCGACCTTGCAGTTGTCCCGGTAGACGGCCAGCGCCTTCAGCCCGAGCTTCCAGCCCTGGTAGTAGACGTCCTCGATGTCCTCGATGGCGGCCGTCTCCGGCAGGTTCACCGTCTTGGAGAACGCACCGGACAGGAACGGCTGGGCCGCTGCCATCATCCGCACGTGCCCCATCGGCTTGATGGCCCGGGCGCCCATCGCGCAGTCGAACACCTCATAGTGCTCGGTACGCAGACCGGGCGCGTCGATCACGTGGCCGTGCTCGGCGATGTACTCGACGATCGCCTCGACCTGCTCCTCCTGGTAGCCCAGGATGCGCAGCGCCCGCGGCACCGTCTGGTTCACGATCTGCATCGAGCCGCCGCCGACCAGCTTCTTGAACTTCACCAGCGCGAGGTCGGGCTCGATGCCGGTGGTGTCGCAGTCCATCATCAGCCCGATGGTGCCGGTGGGCGCCAGTACCGAGGCCTGCGCGTTGCGCCAGCCGTTCTGCTCGCCGAGCTGGTTGCCCTTGGCCCACTCGTCACCGGCGGCGGCGAAGATCCCGCTGTCGATGTCCTCCACCCGGCGGGCGGCGTCGTTGGCCGCGGCGTGCTTGCGCATGACCCGCGCGTGGGCAGCGGCGTTGCGCGCGAAACCGGCGTACGGGCCGACGATGCCGGCCAGCTCCGCGGAGCGGCGGTAGGACGTGGCGGTCATCAGCGAGGTGATCGCCCCGGCGAGAGCCCGTCCGCCGTCGGAGTCGTACGCGTGCCCGGAGGCCATCAACAGGGCGCCGAGGTTGGCATACCCGATGCCCAGCTGGCGGTAGTCGCGGGTGTTGACGCCGATCGCCTCGGTCGGGAAGTCGGCGAAGCAGATCGAGATGTCCATCGCGGTGATGATCAGCTCGACCGCCTTGACGAACTTCTCGGTCTCGAACCGGTTGTCATCGGTCAGGAACTTCATCAGGTTCAGCGACGCCAGGTTGCAGGACGTGTTGTCCAGGCTCATGTACTCCGAGCACGGGTTGGACGCGGTGATCCGGCCCGTCTCGGGGTTGGTGTGCCAGTCGTTGATCGTGTCGTCGTACTGGATGCCCGGGTCGGCGCACTCCCACGCCGCCTGCGCCACCTTGCGGAACAGCTCCTTGGCGCCGACGGTCTCGATGACCTCACCGGTGCCGCGCGCGCGCAGCCCGAACTGGGAGTCCTCCTCGACCGCGCGCATGAACTCGTCGGAGACGCGGACGGAGTTGTTGGCGTTCTGGTACTGCACGCTGGTGATGTCGCTGCCGCCGAGGTCCATGTCGAAGCCGGCGTCGCGCAGCACGCGGATCTTGTCCTCCTCGCGCGCCTTGGTCGCGACGAACTCCTCGATGTCCGGGTGGTCGATGTCCAGCACGACCATCTTCGCGGCACGCCGGGTGGCGCCGCCGGACTTGATCGTCCCGGCCGAGGCGTCGGCCCCGCGCATGAAGCTGACCGGCCCGGACGCGGTGCCACCGGAGGAGAGCAGCTCCTTCGACGAGCGGATCCGGGACAGGTTCAGGCCGGCGCCGGAGCCGCCCTTGAAGATCAGCCCCTCCTCGCGGTACCAGTTCAGGATCGTGTCCATCGTGTCGTCGACGGCCAGGATGAAGCACGCGCTGACCTGCTGCGGCGAGGTGGTGCCGACGTTGAACCAGACCGGGGAGTTGAAGCTGAACACCTGGTGCAGCAGCATCCAGGTCAGCTCGTGTTCGAAGACCTCGGCGTGCTCCGGCGAGGCGAAGTAGCCGTGCTGCTCCCCCGCGGCGCGGTACTTGCTCACCACGCGGTCGATCAGCTGGCGCAGCGACCACTCACGCGTGTCGCTGCCCACCGCGCCGCGGAAGTACTTCGTGGTGACGATGTTCGCCGCGTTGACCGACCAGAAGTCCGGGAACTCCACGCCGCGCTGCTCGAAGTTGATCGAGCCGTCGCGCCAGTTCGTCATGACGACGTCGCGACGCTCCCACGTGACCTCGGCGTACGGGTGCACGCCGAGCGTCGTGTAGAGGCGTTCGATCTTCAGCCCCGCCGCGGGGAAGACCGGCTTGGCGGCAGCCGCGCCGACGCCCTTCGCCGATTCCCGGTCGGTGTTCTTGGCGGTGTCCTTCTGGACGGCCTCGGTCATGTGGGCGGTTCCTTCCTGGCGGTGCGGTGCGGGGTGCGTCGGGCTCAAACGGATCGGTGGTAGTGGTGGTGGGGATGGTGGGGATGGCTGCGTGGTGCTGATGCGTCAGGGGCCGTGCTTGCGGTGCTCGGCCCGCAGGTCGGTGATCGCCTTCTCGAAGTCGTCGACCGAGCTGAACGCCTGGTACACGCTGGCGAAGCGCAGGTAGGCGACCTCGTCCAGATTGCGCAGCGGACCGAGGATGGACAGCCCGACCTCTTCGCTGGGCACCTCGGCGGCGCCGGTCGCGCGGATGGCCTCTTCCACGGTCTGGGCCAGCTGGGCCAGCGCGTCCTCGTCGACCGGGCGCCCCTGGCATGCGCGGCGCACCCCGTTGACGACCTTCTGCCGGCTGAACGGCTCGGTGACCCCGCTGCGCTTGATGACCGCGAGGGTCGCCTCCTCCAGGGTGGTGAAGCGGCGGCCGCACTCCGGGCAGGACCGGCGGCGGCGGATGACCTGCCCCTCGTCCTGCTCGCGGGAGTCGACGACCCGGGAATCGGGGTGGCGACAGTACGGACAACGCATGCGATGCCTCCCCTCCCCTTCCTGCACCGGCCACGCCGCTGTCGATGATCCTGTGGACGAGCCTGTCGACAACGTGGGGACGACCTGTGGACGAACCCGACGTAGCTGTGGACCGTCAAACCCAACCTGTGGATGAAGTACAGCGGTGTAACTACTATATGTGGGGTTGAACGGTAGAACGACACTCGATGTTCCGCAAGGGCCGAGCTCGGCGCGTCGGGATTTTTGCCCAGCCCGACCGCGCCCGGTTCACTGCGTGCGGTCGTCACGCGTGCGGTCGTCAGCGCGTGGTCGTCAGCGCGTGGTCATCAGCGCGTGGTCATCAGCGCGTGGTCATCAGCGCGTGGTCGTCAGCGCGTGGACGTCAGCGCGTGGTCAGTAGCTGGGGTCAATGAATACGGAGGAGCTGGCCGGCGG
>JAVHVL010000662.1:0-3362 GCA_032160565.1 Pseudonocardiales bacterium
GTCCGCGCCTACCTTTGCATACGCGCCTACAAGCGTGCCACGCCAGACGTTAGGTCTCAGAAAGTTTACCTACGCCACAGGCTCCCTGCCGATTCCAATGCATGGATGAAGTTTTGAGAATACACAGAGGATCAGGAATGATCCATAGATGTGGACGGCGGCATTTGCGCCGCCGCCCGCTGATGCCGAGCCCTTCGCCGTGAAGAGACACGGCCGGTGCTCGCGCTCTTGTGCACCAGAAGACTCACTCGGGGCGGCCCCGACCCTCTACGCCCAATTGAACGCGTTCAGATGCAATCTGCGCAGCGTGCAACGCAATTTATTTGATGTTCTGCGTAATGCATTGCGCGGTGTCGCTCGCCTTCTTCAACAAGTTCGAGAGCGTGGACATCAACTTTGACAAGCGATCCATTGCCATTTGCAGGCGCAGTGATTCCATTTCGCCCATTTCGCTGAGGCTATCGAGCTTATTTTTCACGGTCTCTTTCGCGTTATCGATGTCCTTCTTAGTTACGGGACTGCCTGGTTCAGACTCACGCTTGCCGGTACCTTCGATTACGAAACCACCTTGGATAATCTCTCCGTTGTCACCCGGCGAATTCACGACAATCTGCTCCTGATGCCGGTCGCCCTCGGTGCGCTTGCCGGCTCCCATTTGCTCACCCCCCATTTTGTTGGACAGGCCGGTATCTTCGTCAAACGCATTTTTCTCGTCTTCCTTACCGGCGAGCGTGGCCGTCCAAGTGTTGATTTGTTTAGAGACTTCGCGCCATCCTTCCTTTTGCTTATTGATCGCCTTGACGCCGTCCATTATCGCTTTCAAGTCTTCGCGCGCGGACTTCGCGGCTTCCATCATCACGATGAATGCCAACGCCATGATGTCGCCATCGCCGGTGGCGCCAAGATTAGGATAAGAATGCGCAATGAGTTTGAGGTCCGTCTCGGTCCGAATAGCAGCTAATGCGGCTCGCATATCGGATCGAAGTTGCGCATCAGGCTCGTCCACCCGCGACATGCGATCGATCTGGGCTGCGAGACGGTTGATGTCGTTACGCAGCGCTAGCACATCATCTTTCGTTGCGAATTCGGTCATGATCAACTCGCAAATTGGCTCTATCGCTCGCACATGCATAGGCTCTTCATATCTTTAAGATATCAAATGATAAAGATAAGGTCATCCTGCCTGAGCCGAGAACCGAAAAGCACATAACCCCGCTAGCTTAAAATAAATTGGACGGTGGCATTTGCGCCGCCGCCCGTTGACGCCGAGCCCTTCGCCGTAAAGGAGAACGGCCGGTGCTCGCGGTCACACAAACCTTGACTCCCACAGAAGGCATCTGGGCGCAGAGAGGTTTGCTTTTCGTTGTTGGGCCGACCGCTAAGAGCCCTCAAAAGTTGCGCCCTTATGCCCCATATCACCAAGTCAAATACACCGGCAGTTCGGTGGCGGGGTCCGGATGCACCCAACTGATTGCGAGATACATTGAAATCAGCGGGACCGCCACGTTCAACCATAATTGCGTCGGCACTGGCACGCTCGATCCGATGGGATCGAAATGGACTCTGGTGGAGTAATGGTAACAAGACCGTCAACACATCGTCGGAATGCCGGATCAGATCGACCAGATGTTGGCCGCTGGGGCCACTGACCCCAGCAAGCCAATTCTTGACCGTCCGTTCCCCCGCACCAGTCCATCGCCTGATGATTTTAACGGCCTGATGGGTCGAACCCAGCTCGCTTCGTGAATGATGCCCGTGCGCCTAGTACAGGAGGCGTCCTTGAAAGTAGCCCCTTGACCGACAACAAGCGCATGGGGTGCTCCCTCTATGAAAGAAGGCGAGCGTCATTCCCGTCAGCCCGGTCACGGCCCAGTAGAATAGAAGCGGCGGATTGGAACGGCCACCAGCAATAAAGGAACAGCCGTCCTTAAATTACCACAGCTAAATTCATTATACGGCGCGACCTCTTTCAGTTTTTCAACGCGTTGGCAGCGAGTTCGCCCGATAGGAACGAACACCCTTCGCGGGCTTCCGGGTCTCGCAAAAGCACGCGAGGCCGGCCATCGCTGGCATCGTCCGCAACTGATCTAAACGAAAAAGGCGGCCATCCGGCAGAGTCACAGATCAAACTGGGGTACGCTGAAAAGATCATCACACGCGGTGCCCGAGGCTCCCGTACCAGTCCGGCCACCCGGTGCTTAAACGGAACGTGGACGGAACATTTAACCGCCCGCTGGGGTTCTGTTAGGGCCACACCAGCTAGGCGGAGCGCCCATGGAACGGTCTGATCGCTTTGTGGCCTCCCTAACTGAAGCCGGGCGCTATCAACTGCTGATCGAAGCGGTGACTGATTACGCCATCTACATGTTGGATCACACCGGCGTCGTCACAAGCTGGAATCCCGGCGCTCAACGTTTCAAGGGTTACGCTGCCAGTGAAATCATCGGTCAACATTTCTCTCGTTTCTATACCGAGGAAGATCAGAAAGATGGGCTTCCAGCCCGGGCGCTGAAGACCGCCGAGGTGGAAGGCAAGTTCGAGCACGAGGGCTGGCGCGTGCGCAAAGACGGCACTCGTTTTTGGGCTTATGTCGTTATTGACCCTATCCGACATCCTGATGGCGAAATCCTGGGCTTTGCAAAGGTCACGCGCGACCTAACCGAGCGAAGAGAGGCTCAACAGAAACTCGAAGAAACTCGCGACGCCTTGCTGCAGTCGCAAAAATTAGAGGCGATAGGACAGCTAACTGGCGGGATCGCTCACGATTTTAACAACCTTCTGATGGCCGTAATCGGAAGCCTCGAGTTGATGCGCAAGCGACTTCCCGAAGATCCTAAACTTGTGAGCCTGCTGGAAAACGCTCTTCAGGGTGCGCAGCGCGGAGCAACACTGACTAAGCGAATGCTCGCCTTTGCCAGACGCCAAGAGCTAAAGCGAGAGGCTGTCGATATACCGGACCTGGTCCGGGGAATGACGGATTTGCTGCAGCGTTCGCTCGGGCCTTCAGTTGTCGTAGAGACCCGCTTTCCACTGGTGAGCAAACCGGCGGTGTGTGACCCCCATCAGCTTGAAATGATACTGCTGAATCTCACCGTCAACGCGCGCGACGCTATGCCGGACGGTGGTCAGATCGTCATTGCGATGCGTGAGGAGGTTCTGCGCCCGAACACTGGGACCCGTTTGAAGCCGGGCACCTATCTCTGTCTTACCGTGCGCGACACAGGCACCGGGATGGATGAAGAGACGCTGAAGCGTGCCACCGAACCTTTCTTTACCACCAAAGGCATTGGCAAGGGCACCGGGCTGGGTCTCTCCATGGTGCACGGTGTCGCCGAACAATCCGGCGGATTGTTTAATCTCCG
>JAVHVL010000099.1:0-8078 GCA_032160565.1 Pseudonocardiales bacterium
GGAAGGGTCGTGATGCCACTGGCCTCGAGTGCCTGCTTGCCCGCGATGGTGTCCGGCAGCTTGGTGACGTCCACGACGATCGAGTAGTGCGCCGCCGGAACGCCGCCGATCGTTTCCGCGCCGTCGAGCTTGACGCTCTTCGCTGATGCGGTGAACGCCTTGAGCGAGTCGAGCGAGGCGGAGCTTTCGAGCGAGGACAGCGACGAGGCGAGCGTGCGCACGAGGGCATCGCTGCTGTCGGCCCGCACGAGCACCCACGGCTTGCCCGTGTGGTTGAGCGACGCCGGCAGCCGCACGTACAACTTGCCACCGGCGAGGATCAGGCGAATCGTGCCGAGGCCGGGGACGGACTCGGTCAGATCGATCCCGGTCGCCTTGCCACCGGCCAGCGTCTCATCGCCGGCACCGTGGATCGATTGCCCGGCAAGGGTGACGTCCATGGTCACGTGCGCCGACGACATCGATGCGGCACCGCTGCGCAGGGCGGCACCAAGGCTGGCGGAGTCGGTCGGTGTGGCCGCGGGGCCACCCTTCGCGGCGGTGCCGCTGCCGGGTGTGCCCGTCCCGTCCGTCGTCGTCGAGCAGCTGCTGAGCGCGATGGCGGCGGTGCAGGCCACGCCGATCATGACAACTGGACGCACACGCAGCACGCTACCGCGCCGCAACACCACGAGGTCAGATGACGCGTTGCTGCGGGGTCGACTGGGCCACGATGGCCGGGTCGGAGGTGACCGCGTCGCCGAGCAGGTCGTCGATTCGCTTCATCACGTCCGTCGGGATGGTGACGCCCGAGGCCGCGACGTTCTCGGTGACCTGCTCCGGGCGGGACGCGCCGACGATCGCCGCGGACACGTTGTCGTTCTGCAGCACCCACGCGACGGCCAGCTGCGCCATCGTCAGCCCCAACCCGTCCGCGACCGGCCGCAGCGCCTGCACGCGGGTGAGGACGTCGTCGCTCAGCCAGCGCTTGATCATCTTCGCGCCGCCCTTGTCGTCGGTGGCGCGGGAACCTTCCGGCGCCGGCTGCCCGGGCAGGTACTTGCCGGTGAGGACGCCCTGCGCGATGGGCGACCAGACGATCTGGCCGATGCCGAGTTCCCGACAGGTCGGCACGACCTCGCCCTCGATCACCCGCCACAGCATCGAGTACTGCGGCTGGCTGGACACCAGCGAGATGCCCAGCTGCTCGGCGAGAGCGTGGCCGGCGCGGATCTGCTGGGCCGTCCACTCGCTGACGCCGATGTAGAGTGCCTTGCCGGCGCGCACCACGTCGGCGAACGCCTGCATCGTCTCCTCGAGCGGCGTGAACCGGTCGTACCGGTGCGCTTGGTAGAGATCGACGTAGTCCATCTGCAGGCGGCGCAGCGATCCGTCGATGCCCTCCAGGATGTGCTTGCGCGACAGGCCGGTGTCGTTCTTGCCCTTGGGGTCCGGGCCGACCGGCCAGTAGACCTTGGTGAACACCTCGAGGGACTCGCGCCGCTCACCCTTGAGGGCGGCGCCGAGCACCTCCTCGGCCTTGCCGTTGGCGTAGGCGTCGGCCGTGTCGAAAGAGGTGATCCCGGTGTCCAGAGCGGCGCGGACGCATCGCGTGGCGACGTCGTTCTCCACCTGTGACCCGTGGGTCAGCCAGTTGCCGTAGACGATCTCCGAGATCTGCATCCCCGAGCTGCCGAGGTAACGAAAGTCCATCCGCTCATCTTGCTCCCGGGGCAGGCGGGATCTCGCGGCCGGGGCGCGCTCGGGTGACCGGAGGCGCTAGGCCGTGATCACGAGGTCGGTCTGTCTGACGAGGGTGTCGAGGACTCCGCCCTGTTCGGGTGTGAGGTTGAGGAGTGCGGCGAACTCGGTGCTGGACATGCTCAGCTCGCGGCCCTGTGCCATTGCCTCCTGCGCTGTTGCCGCCTGCGGCGGGGCGGCCGGCGGCGCGGCGGCGAAGCCCGGCGGACCGAATCGCTGGTCGAGCAACGTCTGGATCTCCGCCTCCGTGCGCGGGTCGTCCGGGCCCCACCCGGAGGCGATGGCGACGACGTCCGGCGGCAACTGCAGGAACGCGGCGACCTGGTCCTGCAGCAGGGTGACATCGGGTAACCCGCGCCGCTCCTCGACGGTGGTCAGGCGGTAGGTGTCGTCGAGCTGCTCGTGCGCCGCGATGAGGAACTGCTCGCTCGAGCAGGCCACCAGCGCGTCGACCGTGGCATCGACGTCGCCTTGCCGGAGCGCGACCCAGACCGCAGCGGGCAGCGGTTGACGCTCGTCGCCGGGCCCGGGCGACGTCGCCGCGAACAGCTCCTCGAGCGCGTGGGCGTCAGGACGACTCTCCCGGCCTTTCGCGAGCAGCACCATGACCTCGACAGGTGCTCGGGCCGCGTCGAGCGCAGCCTGGTAGGTGCGGGTCCGCTCTCGGTGCAGTTGCTCTCTTGCCGAGTGGGCCATGGGGTGAGTCTGCCGCAACAGCTCCGCTCTGACCCGTTGAGTGGCGCCCTTTGCGTCGAGTGGCGCGGTACAAGGCGCCACTCGACGTTGAACGCGCCAAACACCAGTCCGGGCGGCAGCGGGCTCAGGTCTCGCGCATGGTTTCGGCCAGGGCGGCGGCGCGCTGGCTGCTGACGACGTCCTCGAGGAACATCGGCTGCCCGTCCGGCCCGCCGAGCGGAACGCGCCAGTTCGGGTACTCGTCGCGCGTGCCGGGCTGGTTCTGGGCGCGCCGCTCTCCGACGGCGTCGGCGAGGGAGAGGCACCGCAGGCGCGCGGGCGCCGAATTCAGCGCGCGGTGCAGCGCCGTGATAGTGGCCTCCTCGTCGGCGTGGGCACCGAGCAGACCGCGAGCGCGTACGAGGTCGAGCCAGGCCGCCTGCTCGGCGCGGTCGGCGGCGAGCTCCTCATCCAGCGGCCGGGTGAGCAGGCCGAGACGATGACGGAGGCGGACGTGATCGCCCGCGAGGTAGCCCGCGGTCGGCGGCAGGTCGTGGGTGGTCACCGACGCCAGGCAGTACTCGCGCCAGCGCTCCGGTGACAGCGGGCCTCCGCCGCCGTCCCAGTCGAACTCGAACCAGAGCACGGACGTGCCCAGGATGCCGCGTTCGCGGAGGTAGTCGCGTACCCATGGCTCGACGGTGCCGAGGTCCTCGCCGATCAGGACGGCGCCGGCCCGCTGCGCCTCCAGCATGAGGATGCCGATGAACGTGTCGTGGTCATAGCGCACGTACGTGCCTTCGGTGGGCGGTGCGCCGTCGGGAATCCACCACAGCCGGAACAGGCCGATGATGTGGTCGACCCGCAGGCCGCCGGAATGCCGCAGGGCACCGCGGATCAGGTCGCGGAACGGTGCGTAGGCGAGGTCCGCCAGCCGATCCGGGCGCCACGGCGGCTGGCTCCAGTCCTGCCCGGTCTGGGCGTACGGGTCCGGGGGAGCGCCGACGGTGATGCCGCGGGCGAGCTCGTCCTGCCAGGCCCAGGAGTCGGCGCCGATCGGGCTCACGCCGACGGCCAGGTCGTGCACGATCCCGAGTGGCATGCCGGCCCGACGTGCCACGCTCTGCGCCTCGGCGAGCTGCTCGTCGAGAATCCACTGCAGCCAGCGGTAGAAATCGATTCGGAACGCCTCGCGGGCCGCGAACGCCGCCACGTCGGGGCTGTGCGGCTGCCGCATCGGCTCGGGCCAGCTGTGCCAGTCGGGGCCGTAGCTCTCGCTCAGTGCACACCAACGCGCGAAGTCCTCCAGCGCCGCGCCTTCGCGCCGGCAGAACGCGCGGTACGCGATCGCGCGGCCGGGCTCCAGCCCGTACGCGTGGATCAACGCCAGCGCCGCCCGCTTCGCCGCCCATGACGTATCCCGGTCGATCACGTCCCCGTGCTGCCGGCTGCTGGCGGCAAGGCTGTCGATCTGGTGCCGCGTGCTCGTGTCGACGTAGGCGTACTCGGGGACGCGCTCCACCCGCAGGTACAGCGGGTTGGCGAAGCGCCGCGTCGTCGGCAGGTACGGGGACGGCTCCATCGGCGGCACCGGCTCGGCCGCGTGCAGCGGGTTGACCAGGACGAACGCGGCGTCGTGCTCGGCGCCGGCCCAGCCCGCGAGCTCGCCGAGATCCGTCAAGTCGCCGACGCCCCATGAGCGGCGGGACCGAACGCTGTAGAGCTGCGTCGCCAGCCCCCACACCTTGCGGCTGCCCAGGCGCGCCGGCAGGTCGAGCCACGCGGGCGCCACGATCAGCTCGCACCGCGATTCCTGGCCGCCGCTGGACGCGTGCACCTGGTGATAGCCGGGTGGCACGTCGGCCGGCACGACGAAGCTGGCTTCGCCGACCAGCCGTCCGTCGATCTCGCGGGGTTCCTGCCAGTTGTCGGCCTGCTCGAGGTCGGTGTGGAAGGAACCGTCCTCGCGCACCAGCCATACCCGGACGGCCGCGCCGTGCGGGACGTGCACCTCGACCGTGCGCTGCAGGCCCGCCCACGCAAGGACGTACGGGGGGAGCATGCGGCCCCATCCGCCGGATCGGCGCCGTTCGAGAGCGGCGGCGCGCGACGGCTCGCTGGACGCGTCCACGCCGAGCGCCTCGAGCACCGCGCTCAGCGTGCGGCTGCCAACCACGACATGGTTGTCGCGCCAGTCCCAGTACTCCGTCGCCACGCCGAAGGCAGCGGCCAGTTCGACGAGCAGGCCGTCTACGTCGGACACCGGCCTATCAAAGCGCACCCGGCGCTCGGCGTCAGGGTGAGTCGCCTGCAGCTATCAGGCGCAGCCGTCCATCGGGGGGCTGGTCTCGGACAACGCCAGATGGGCGACCACCGTGTGCAGCGCGTCGAGGAAGCCGTCTCGTTGCCCGGCCGACAGCGGCGCGAGTACATGCTCGGTGGCGCGTTCGAGCCGGGTTTGGATCGCGGTCAGTCGCTTGTTCCCGGCCGCGGTGATGGCGATGGTGCGCTCCCGGCGGTCGGTGGGGTTGGGCTTGCGCGCGACCAGTCCGGCGTCCTCGAGGGTGTCGAGCAGGCCGACCATCACGCTGCGATCGACGCCGAGGCGCCGTGCGACCTCGAGTTGGTTGTTGGCGCAGCCGGACGCGGCGGCCGCCAGTACGAGATAGCCGCGCATCCCGCCGGGCATGGTCTCCATCGCCGGTTCCGCGGCGCGCCGGTAGGCCATCAGCGTCTGCGCGCACAGCCAGCCGAGATCCGCCTTCAACCGTTCTGGCGGCTCGGCAATGGCTGCCGTGGCGGATCGGCTCGGTGTCATGGCGGCATCCTACAACGAATTTCGCGGCCGATCGTCCGTCATGCAGATCACTGTTGACACCGATCGTCTGAGAACAAGATGATTCGCGAAGTCGCTAATCCGCTAACGAGGGGCACGTCGATGACCGCGATCGAGCACGAACCGTCCTGGACGGTTGCCGCTGCTGATCGCCGCGCTCGTTGGTGGCGCCCGGCGATGCGCGAGTTCGTGCTGCTCGCCGCGGTCTACGAGCTCTATACGTTGACGCGTCGAATTGCCGCGGGCGACGCCGGCGACGCGGTCGCCAACGCGCGCGGCGTGTTGCGGGTGGAGCACCTCGCGGGGCTGGCGCCGGAGCGTTGGCTCAATCACGCCGTCTCGGTCCGGCCGTTGCTCGCCATCCCCGCCGACTACGCCTACGCCACGCTGCACTACGTCGTCACGGCCGCCGTTCTGGTGTGGCTGTGGCGCGCGCACCCGAGCGCGTACCTCGCCGCGCGACGCACGCTGACGGCCGCGACCCTGCTCGGACTCGTCGGCTTCGCGACCGTGCCCCTCGCCCCGCCACGCATGATGCCCGGCTTCATCGACACGATGGCCCGCTACGGAGACGACGGTTGGTGGGGTTCGGCGGCCAGTGCGCCGAAGGGCCTCGGCTCCTTCACGAACCAGTTCGCCGCGATGCCGTCGCTGCATGTGGCCTGGGCGATCTGGTGCGGCGCCGTGGTGGCTCGCTACGCCCACCGAGCCTGGGTGCGGGGGATCGGCGTGGCCTATCCCGTGCTGGTCGTGCTGGTCGTGCTGAGCACGGCCAACCACTACTTCCTCGACGCCGTCGCCGGTCTCGCCGCCCTTCTCGCCGGCTACGCGATCGTGTGCGCCGCCGTTGGACTCGGCCGGCGCAAGCCGGCGCCACCGACCCTGATCGGAAACCGATGACTGTCTGCGCGATCTCCCCGAATCCTGCGTCGCTGTCCGACGCACTGCTGCACCACGCGCAGAGCCCGGACGGCACGGCGCTACCCATCGCTGGATGGAGCCTGCACCGGCGGACGCAGCGCAACGGGCGCGCGGTCATCGAGATCAACGATGACACCGACGAGCTCATCGCGCTGATCACCAGCACCAGCTTGCCGATGCTGACGGTGGACGCTGCCTGGCGCGGCAGGGGCTACGCCGTCGACGGCACGCGGCAATGGTGGGCACTGGCCATCGGGCATGCGTCGACCAACGACGACGACCCGCTGGTTACCTTCGCCAGGCGAGTCGGACCGCGTGGCAACGCGCGCCGGACGGTGGTGCGACCGTCGCGACTGCAGGGGCTGTGGATCGCCGCGGCACCAGGCCTGCACACCACGGTCGCCTGTCGACAGGGGCCGGAGCACCGGATCCGGCGCCTCGCCCCGACTCCCAGGGTGCCGGCTCATGCGTAGCCCGGGTAGCCCGGGTAATCCGCTGCCGCTGATGCCACGGCCGCATGGGCGAACCGCGTTCGTGTTGACGGGCGGCGCCGCGCACGGTGCCGTCCAGGTCGGCATGCTGAGGGCGCTGAGCGAGGCAGGGATCAGACCGGACCTGCTTATTGGTACGTCCGCGGGCGCGCTGAACGCGGTCGCGTTCGCCGCCGATCCGACGCCTCATGGGGTGGAGCGCCTGGCGACGGCATGGCATAACGCGCGCCGCTCGAGGGTCTTCCCCATTGCTCCGTACCGGCTCGCGCTCGGCGCGCTCGGGCGACGCGACCACCTGATGTCCAACCGTGGACTGCAGAGGTTGATCTCCGGAGTGATCGAGATCGGCCGTCTCGAACACTCGGCCATTCCGGTGCACGTGGTTGCGGCCGATCTGCGAACCGGCGAGCCCGTCGTCATCTCGCAAGGCGCCGTCCTGCCGGCCTTGCTCGCGAGCACCGCGATCCCCGGGCTGTTCCCCCCGATCGAGCTCGCGGGCCGAACCCTCATCGACGGAGGCGTCGCGGCGGACACCCCGGTCGCGGAGGCCGAGGCGCTTGGCGCCACGACCATCTATGTACTCCCCACCTTCGCCGCGGATCGACTGGCCGCTCGGCCGCGATCCGCCTCAGCGGTCGGCTCGCTCGCGATGGGGCAGCTGCTCGGCCATGCCGGCGCGGACAAGATCGCCTCGGCCCGCCGTGCAACCGTGCACCTGCTGCCCGCGCCGCCGACCAGTGAGATCAGCCCCTTCGACATCGCGCGATCGGCGCAACTCATCGACCAGGCTGCACGCCTCGCAACGTTGTGGATCGAGGACGACCGAGCGACGCAGTTCAGTCCAGCCGTCAGTCTCTAGCGTCGGCACCCGTTGGGCGGACGGCGCCAGGGCGATATCGGGTGACAGACCCAAATCTTGGTGCCGAACAGTAGGGAACGGTTGGTCCGCTCGACCAGGGCCGTGATCGCCGTTCGTCCGCGGCGGATCATGCGAAAGCCGGATCGGTGATCCGGCCGTAGCCGTCGAACGCCGACAGTGCGGAGGACCAATTCGGGGGTGAATTTCGGGGGAATTGGTTATCTCCGGGTGAATTCGCCGTGAGACTGCGTGGCGTGACGAGTCCGGCGGGCACCGAGCGGGTCGCGATTGATGTGAGCGGCGGGGCGGCGGTTTGAGACGCGCGCTGGTTCGGTTGGGTGTTCTCGCGGCGGTCGGTGTGCTGCTGGCGTTGGTGGTTGTGGGGCTGGTGCCGGTTGGCGGTGGCGGTGTGTCGGCGAGGCCGGTGCCGCGTGGGGGGCTGGTCGCGGTGCCGCAGCGGCCTGTGCTGCTGGACCGCTCGGCCGTGGTGAAGGTGCTCGACGGGGTGCGGGGCGCGGTCACGGCGGCGGCGTTCACCGGGTCCGGTTGCCTGGAT
>JAVHVL010000155.1:0-9367 GCA_032160565.1 Pseudonocardiales bacterium
TCGACCGGCAGCAGCGTGCCGTCGACGAGCACCAGCGACGTATGGAGGTGCGGCTGGCCGGCATGGCGGCCGAGCTTGCAGGTCAGCTCGTGGACGGAGTGCCGTGCGCGGTGTGCGGCGCCACCGAACACCCGAGGGCGGCCCGCCCCGCCCCGGGCGCGGTCACCGTGGCCGCGGTGGACTCTGCGGCCAAGGCTCGAGCTCAGGCTGAAACCGCACGGTTGCAAGCGGAGCAGGAACTGTCGGCACTCGAGCTGGAGCACGCGGGCGCGTCGGCGCTGTCGGACGCCGCCGACATCGGCACGCTGACCGCGGAGCTCGCCGACCTTGCCGCCGTGATCGCCCGCGCCCACCGTGCCGAGCAGCAGCTGCCGAAGCTGGCAACCACCTGCAGTGCGCTGCGGGCCGAGCGCACCGAGCTCGCTGCCCGGCACACCGCGGCGGTGGCGGCGCGCTCCGTCGCCGAGGGCACCGCACAGGCCGCCGCACGAGCACTCGACGAGCTGACGGGCGAGCTCGCCGCGGCGGCTGCCGGGCACTCGTCCGTCGCGGTGCACCAGGCAGACCTCGTTGCCCGGGCCGAGCGCACCGCTGCGCTCGCCGACGCGATCCGCGAACTCAACGCCGCCATCAGCGCCCAGGTGGCCGCGGCCGAGCGCGCGAGCGGCGAGTCCCACGCGCGCGGCTTCGCCACGCTCGAGCGGGCCCGATCCGCCGTACTCGACACACCGACCCAGACCGAACTGCAGTCGCTCGTGGATGCCTGGCACCAGGAGGCGCAGGGCCTCTCGATCGCGTTGGCCGCCGTGGAGTTCCACGGATTGGACCCGAGCGCCGCAGAGGCGGCAGGGGGCAAGGCGGCCAGGCGGCGGCGGGAGCTCGACGCCGCCGAGCAGGCCGTGCAGCAGGCAGTCACCGACGTGGAGCGATGCCGCTACGCGATCGAGCGCTTCGCCGCGTGCCGCGCGGATGTCGACACAGCACAGCAGGCGCACGCCGAGCTGGCCGCCGACGCCGAGCCCGTTCTCTACCTCTCCAGGTTGACCAGGGGGATGACCGGGCAGCGCCGCGTCGCACTCACCACCTACGTCCTGCGGCACTGGTTCGAACAGGTCGTCCAGGCGGCGAACGTCCGGCTGGGCAGCATGTCGGCCGGCCGCTACGAGTTGGTCCGGGTGGACGAGTCGGCGGCGCGGGCCGAGCGCGCCGGCCTCACTCTCGAGGTCGTCGATCGGCACACCGGCGAGGCGCGCAGTACGCGGTCACTGTCCGGCGGCGAGACGTTCTACACCTCGCTCGCGCTGGCGCTCGGCCTCGCGGACGTGGTCACGGCCGAGGCGGGCGGCGTCGACCTGGACACGCTGTTCATCGACGAAGGCTTCGGCAGCCTCGACACCGACACCCTCGATCAGGTAATGGCGGTCATCGACGACCTGCGCGAAGGTGGCCGGGTCGTCGGCATCGTCAGCCACGTGGCCGAGCTGAAGGACCGCATCCCCGAACGGGTCGAGGTGCGCCGCCTCAGTGACGGCTCGTCGGCGCTTCGCGTCGTCGCGTGACGCCGTGCGATGTCCGCCGCCTGAGGCGGCGCCCGCGGCGCCGCGCTCACGCGGCGCCAAGTGCTACCGCACGGCCCCTCCGCGCGCGGTAGCGGCTGTGGAGCTCCGGGCCAACCAGCTCACGAGCCAACCAGCTCATGGGCGAAGTACCCGTTCCGTACGTCGGGCAAACGCGGTTTGATGGGTTCAATCAGCGGGAAGACTCGCGGCGACCAGCGAGAGGCTGTGATGGCACTTTCTGATTACGAGCGGCGCATGCTCAACGAGATCGCCGCCGAACTCGCATCATTGCGCGAGCCGCGACTCATCCGGTTCCGCGCCGCGATAGCGGCACTGCGTTGGACGATCGTCGCCGTGCTCGTCGCCGTCGCCGGCGTCGTCGCCGCGTCCTTCACCGCCGGGTGGATGGCGGCGCCGATCGGCGCGATCTCCGGTGGGCTGGCCGGATTCGCGCTCAGCTCGACGTGGTTGCGGCGTCGAGGTCGGAGCGGGGCCCGCTGACGAACAGCTCCTGATCGAGCTGGGTGATCCCGAGCAGCCGGCTGACAGGTTTGCGCACACCGGTGAGGATCAAGGTACCGCGCGAGCGGAGTAGCCGGTGATGCGCGGCCAGGATCACGCCGAGCACGGTGGTGTCCATGAACGTGACGGCGGACATCTCGAGGCGCAGGTAGCGGCGGTCGGCGGCGACGTGCTCGTCCACCAGACCGGACAGGGCCGGAGCCAGCGCGGCGTCGATCTCGCCGCAGAGCCGAATGCATGCGCGGGTGTTGTCGACGGCGACGGTGGTGAGCGGCGTGGGCTGCTCACGGTCGTGGTGGGCGGTGTGTTCAAGGGTCGGAGCCGACATCTCAAGATCCTGTCTGAATGGCGGTGCGCCACCGTCGACCTGTCTGTTCAGGTGTGCAGCTGGATGCTCCCCGAAGGGAACCGTTTGTCCTAGATCGTACGAACCCTGTCGTGATGTGGGCGCTAACTTTGCGATCTTTGTCGCGGCGGCATCGCACAAGTGGACGTGTTACATCGCGATCAGCCGGGGGAATTGCATGGGTGGGTCCGCCGAAAATCCGGCGCCCTACGACACCGGAGGAGCAATGCAGCTTCCGCTTCCACGCGGACCCGTCACAGAACGGCTCGTCGAGGTCCTCCGGGCCGGCGCGGCGCCGCTCGTCGGGCGTGGCGACGTGGCGCCGCTCGTCAGGCGTGGCGACGTGGCTGACCCGATTGCGGACGACGATCTGCAACTCGCGCTCTGGATCTGCTACGAGCTGCACTACCGCGGTTTCGAGGGCGTCGCGCCGGAGCGCGAGTGGGATCTGCGGGTGCTCGAGTTGCGGCGGGAGCTGGAGGCGGCGTTCCTCGGGTCGCTCCGCAGGCAGGCGCACGTGCCGCCCGGCGACGCACCGGTGTCCGAGCGGCTGACGGCATTGGTCGACGTCGACGACGGGCCGCCGATCTCGCGCTTCCTGCAGCGGCGGGCCAGCCGTGCCCAGTTCGAGGAGTTCGCGATCCATCGCTCGGTGTACCAGCTCAAGGAGGCCGACCCACACAGCTGGGCCATCCCGCGGCTGGCCGGTCGGGCGAAGGCGGCCCTGGTCGAGATCCAGGCGGACGAGTACGGCTCCGGCAGCGCGGCGCGGATGCATTCGGAGCTGTTCCGCGCGACGTTGCGTGGCCTGGGGCTCGAGGACGCCTACGGGTGTTACGTCGATATCGTGCCGGCGGTGACGCTCGCGACGAGCAACGTCATCTCGCTGTTCGGGCTGCACCGCGAGCTCCGCGGCGCGCTGGTCGGGCACCTGGCCGCCTTCGAGATGACCTCGTCGATCCCGAACCGCCGCTACAGCCAGGGCTTGCGGCGCCTCGGCGCGGAGGAGGCGACGCGCCGGTTCTACGACGTGCACGTGACAGCGGACGCGCTGCACGAGCAGCTGGCCGCGTACGACCTGTGCGGCGGGCTGGTGGCCGAGGAGCCGGCGCTCACCGAGGACATCCTCTTCGGTGCGGCCTGCTGCCTGTACCTGGACAACCGTTTCGCCGCCGAGGTACTTCGCGACTGGAGCGCCGGCTGTTCGTCGCTACGCCGGGTGCCCAGCACGGCGACACCCATCGCGGCCGACGTGTCCTGACATTCCCGATGGACTACGTGCTGGCGCTCAAGGACGGTCCGGGTGTCGACGTCGCGGCGATCGCCGACTACGTCCAGCGGCTCAGCCGGCTGGCGAACGTCATCGTCGTCGACAGCTCGGGGCAGGACGCCTTCGTCGCGCATCACGAACTGTTCGCGTCCGTCACGCACGTCCAGCCGCGCGAGGGGCTGCACTTCGCCAACGGCAAGGTCAACGGCGTGGTCACCGGGCTGGCGCTGTGCACCTCGGCCAAGGCGGTGATCGCCGACGACGACGTGCGGTACACCCTGGACGAGCTGCGCCGGGTCGACGAGCTGCTGGAGTGCGCGGAGTTGGTGCGCCCGCAGAACTACTTCCGGCCCGCGCCGTGGCACGCGCGCTGGGACACCGCACGCACGCTGCTCAACCGGGCGCTGACCGGCGGCGACTATCCCGGCACGCTGGCGGTGCGCGTCACCGACGAGCTGCGCAACGACGGATACGACGGCGACGTGCTCTTCGAGAACCTGGAGCTGATCCGTACCGTGCGGGCCGCGGGCGGCCGGGAATGCCTCCCGCTCGACCTGTACGTCCGCCGCGAGCCGCCGACCGTGCGTCACTTCCTGCGGCAACGCGTGCGGCAGGCCTACGACAGCCAGGCGCAGCCGGCCCGGCTGCTCGTCGAGCTGGCACTCCTTCCAGCGGCGACCGTCGCCGTTCGTCGGCCGGCGTGGCTGCTGGCCGGCGGCCTCGCGGCGATCGGTGTGGCCGAGTTCGGGCGCCGGCGCGGCGGCGGTGCGGCGTACTTCTCGGTATCCGGATCGCTGCTCGCCCCGCTCTGGCTGGCCGAACGAGCCGTGTGCTCCTGGGTGGCGCTCGGTTCACGCGCGCTCGGCGGCGCGAGCTACTGCGGCCGCCGGATCAGCTGTCCCGCTCACTCGATTCGCCGGCTGCGCGCCCGTTGCGCGGTGCGGTCGGCTGGCGTCCGCGTAACCGGTCGCTGATCTTGTGGCTGCCATCGCAGAACGGCTTGGCGGCGGAGCGTCCGCACCGGCACAGGGCAACGGCCGAGCCGTGGTGCTCGATGCGGGTGCCGTCCACCGTGCACACCTCGAACTCGCCCCGCAGCACGAGCGGCCCGTGCGGATACGGCACCACGGTGGTGGGGGCGTCGTCCCGGGGGTGCGGCATACCGGTAGCGGTACCCGGCGCGGCGGGACGGGAAACGCCCCGCCGGGCGCGGCAGCACGGCGAACGCCCGGCCGCGCCGGCCCACTCACATCAGTTGGGGTTTCAGGACCACCTTGACCGTGCCGTCCTGCTTCTTCTGGAAGTTCTCGTACGCGGTGGGCGCCTGGTCGAGCGGCAGCCGATGTGTCGCGAAGCTTTCCACGCCGAGCGGGTCGTCCTCGTTGAGCAGCGGCATGATGTCGTCGACCCACCGCTTGACATGCGCCTGCCCCATCCGCAACTGGATGCCCTTGTCGAACATCTGCATCATCGGCAGCGGGTCGGTGGCACCGCCGTAGACGCCGATCACGGAGACGGTCCCGCCGCGGCGCACGATGTCGATCGCCGAGTACAGGGCGTTGAGCCGGTCGACGCCGACCCGCTGCATCATCGGGGCCGCCACCTTGTCCGGCAGCATGCCGACCATCTGGTGCGCGAGCTTGCCGACGGGGGAGCCGTGCGCCTCCATGCCCACCGCGTCGATGACGGAGTCCGGTCCCCGGCCGTCGGTGCGGTCGCGGATCGCGTCGGCGAGGTCGCGCTCGTGGCCGCGCCGGTCGATCGTCTCGATGCCCCGCATCCGTGCCCGCTCCAGCCGTTCGTCCACCAGATCGACGGCGATCACCCGCGCGCCGTGCAGCTGCGCGACGCGACTGGACATGTCACCGATCGGGCCGAGCCCCAACACCACCACGGTGCCGCCCTTGGGGACGGCCGCGTACTCGACGGCCTGCCAGGCCGTGGGGAGCACGTCGGAGAGGTAGACGAAGCGCTCGTCGGGCGGCCCGTCCGGCACCTTGATGTGGGTGAACTGCGCTTGCGGCACGCGCAGGTACTCCGCCTGGCCGCCGGGGACCTCGCCGTAGAGCTTCGAGTACCCGAACAGTGCGGCCCCGGTGTGGTGTTCGCGCACCTGCGTCGTCTCGCATTGGGCGTACAGCCGCTCGTCGCACATGAAGCAGTGCCCGCAGGCGATCTGGAACGGGATGACGACCCGGTCACCGACACTCAGGGCGCCGACCTCGGAGCCCACCTCCTCGACGACCCCCATCGGCTCGTGCCCGAGGATGTCGCCCGGCTCCATGAACGGCCCGAGCGTCTCGTACAGGTGCAGGTCCGAGCCGCAGATGTTCGTGCTCGTGACGCGAATGATCGCATCGGTCGGCTGCTCGATCACCGGATCGGGGACCGTCTCCACGCGCACGTCGCGCTTGCCCTGCCAAGTGACTGCCTTCATGCGCTCCTCCTTCGCTGCGGTCGGCGCCGGCTGGCCGGCGGCCGGTCAGGCGTGGCCGGTCGAGTCGCGCCCGACGTCGAATCGCTCCTGGTAGCGCGCGTTGGCCTGGTCGAGCGCCCGTGCACCGAGCCAGGCAATGGGCTCGACGGAGGCGAGCAGCGGCTCATGGTCCGGGCCGCAGCCGACGACGTGCCCGGTGAGGACCCATGGCCTGCGGTCCGGTGCCCTGTGCGCCAGCTCCATGTACTTGCGCACCCGTCGCGCTAGTGCCCGACCGGACTCGTGCGCAGCCCCCGTGGCTCGTCGCTGCGCCGCACCTGGACGCGGCCGGACACGACGCGCACCTCGGCCGCAGGCTCCGGCCGGGTGGCCGGCCCGCGCACGAGCGAGCCGTCCGCCAGCCGGAATTGGCTGCCGTGCCACGGGCAGGTGACGCAGCCGTCGGCCACTGTCCCTTCGTGCAGCGGTCCGCCGCGGTGTGTGCAGCGGTCGGCGAGCGCCACTATCGTGCCCTGGTCGCGGGCGAGCAGCACCGGAACGCCGTCCGCGTCGACGCGCATGGGCTTGTCCGCAAGCACGTCCACCTCCGCGCCCACGTCCGTCCAGCCCCGCGGGAAGTGCTGGAACACGGTGGTGTCGACACCTACCCCGAGGGCATAGGCGAGGTGCCCGCCCAGCCAACCGGCGGCGCCCATGACGCCGCCGCCGACCAGGGCTAGCGCTGCCCCCTTCACGCGGCGGCCGCGCCGGCGCGCAAGCCAGCTGGCGGTGTAGAGACCGAGCGCGGTGTAGTTGAGCGACGCGTGCACGAGACCGATGCGCCGCTCGGCGCCCTTCGTCGTCAGCCAGTCGTTTGCGCCGGTGAGAGCGGTCGGCACTGCAGCGAGGGCGCCGATAGCGATCAACCGCTGCGCCGCCTTGGCGTCACTGCCGGTCAGGTCAAGGGCGGTCGCCGCCGTCCACGAGCCGATCGGCACGGAGACGAGGACCGGATGCAGCGGATGCCCGATGAGTGATCCGGAGAGCACGTTGGCGGCCACCCCGCTCGGCAGCACCTTCCGCAGGAGGCCTGCCAGCATCTCGCTCGGCTTGTCCAAGGCCTCCGCGTGCTCGATCCGGGAGGCGACGCCATCGAGCGCAGTGGACACCGGTCTCGTCATGCGCGGACCGTACCCACGCCCGGTCGGCCTGAAACGGTGCGACCGCGGCGTGGCGCTAGGTGAGCGCCTCGTCGTCCGGGTAGACGTCGTCGTCCACGTCGACGACCAATTTCTGCTCGATCACATCGGCCGGGTCCGCCTCGAGTGGCACGGGGCGCTCGAACTCGTCGGCGACGTCGATCACCGTCTCCTCCAGGTCAGCTGGCAGGTAGCCGACGGTGTCCTCGGGGTCGGTCATCGCTGCACCTCCTCGACACGTCCACGCTATGAGGGCGACCTCGTGGCCGCAACCGGCAGGAGCGTTCGGCCGCGCGTCCGGTGCACGTCTACGGCGAGAAGCGCGCCCCAGCCGCGAGTTGATCAAGCTGCGCGGCGCACCACGGGTGCGCCCACGTTCGGCGCACGCGCACTTCTGGCGACGTGGCGGCGTGGAGGCGCTGCGTCGGTCAGGCGAGTTGGAGCGCCGGGTGGTGCATGCGGTTGCGGCGGGGGGTTTGGTGCGGGTCGAGCCATCGAACCGCGAGCCGGCAGCCGGAGCCGAGCAGCACCCAAACGACCTCCGTCGCTGATGCTTTTCAAACCCCGGCCCGGAAACCGCAACCCGGCCACGGGAGCCGAGCACGCCCCCGGGACAACCTGCTTCGCAGATCCTTTTCATCCCGCAATCAGGCGAACTCAGCGACGGCCGACAGGATCACCCCGGCCAACTCCTTCCGGCAGATCAGCAGATCCGGCAGATACGGCCGCTCCTGGTTGTAGACCAGCTCCGACCCGTCGATCCGGGAAGCGTGCAGCCCGGCCGCCACCGCGACCCCGACCGGCGCCGCCGAATCCCACTCCCACTGGCCGCCGGCATGGACATACGCAGCCGCCTCACCGCGGACGACCGCCATGGCCTTGGCGCCGGCCGAGCCCATCGTTCGCAGCTCGCCCCCGACTGCTTCCGCCACCGCAGACGCGAACACCGGCGGCCGGCTGTCGCTCACGAGCACCACCGGCGCCGCGGCGGCCTCGCCTGCCACGACCACCGAGTCGGTGGCGTACACCGCGCCCAACGCAGGCTGCGCGACGGCGGCATCCGTGATGCCCCGGCCGGCCTGCCACAGCGCAACATGCACCGCCCAGTCCGTCCGGCCGGCCATCCCGAATTCCCTTGTGCCGTCGAGTGGATCGATGATCCACACCCGCTCGGCACGTAGCCGCGCGGGCGAGTCGGCCGACTCCTCCGAGAGCACCGCGTCGGAGGGTCGCGCCGCGGCCAGCGATCGAAGCAACAGCTCGTTCGCCGACGCGTCGCCTAGCGCGCCGAGCTCCTTGCCCGCCAGCCCCGAGGTGGCACGCAACCGAAGCAGCAGCGCCCCCGCCCGCTCCGCCAGCGTCGCCGCGAGCCGCGCGTCGCTCAGCGACGCGGACGGCATCGAGCTCACAGCTCCAGCCGCTCGAGCAGTCCGAGGAGCAGGTCCGCCTGCGCCGACACGTCCCCGTCCTCCGGCCGCAGCAGCAGGTCAGGGGACTGCGGCGCCTCGTAGGGGTCATCGATGCCGGTGAAGCCGGTGATCTCCCCGGCCCTCGCCTTGGCGTACATCCCCTTCGGGTCGCGTGCCTCGCAGATCTCCAACGGCGTGTCCACGAATACCTCGACGAACCGCAGCCCGGCCTCGGCGTGCGCGGCCCGCACCCGGTCGCGATCGACGCGGTAGGGGCTGACGAGTGACACCACCGATACCAGCCCCGCGTCGGCCATCAACTTCGCGACCTCGCCGACCCGCCGCACGTTCTCCGCGCGATCCGCCGCGCTGAAGCCGAGCCCCGCGGTCAACCCGTGGCGCAGGTTGTCCCCGTCGAGCAGGTACGCCGGCCGCCCCGACGCGACGAGGCGCCGCTCCACCTCAACGGCGACGCTCGACTTTCCCGAACCGGAGAGCCCGGTCAGCCAGATCGTCGCTCCGGCCGTTGCGCGCTCGCGGCGGTTCACCGCGCCGGCGTGCCACACGACGTTCGGCTCGTGTTGGGTTGGACGGTTGATCATCCCGGCGGCGACGGTGCTGTTCGTAGCCTCGTCGATCAGGATTA
>JAVHVL010000210.1:0-2508 GCA_032160565.1 Pseudonocardiales bacterium
GTCTCGATGGTGACGGTGGCCCGGTCCGCCCGGCCGCGCGAGATCTCGATAGACTGCTCGGCGACCCGCACGCGGAACCACTCCCCGTCCACCGACAGAGCGAAAGTCGCGTCCACGCCGGCCACCGGGTCGAAGACGGTCTTGAGCGCGAGCAGCAGGGCGCTGACGCCGAGCTCTTCTGCCGTGGTGACCGGCTCCCGGCTCCCCCAGCGCCCGAGCTCGAGCAGGATCGGTTCCAGGGCCCGGCCACGGTCGGTGAGCTCGTAGATCGGCACGCTGGCCGGCGGCTCGAGTACCTCGCGCCGGACAAGGCCGGCATCCTCGAGCTCGCGCAGACGCTGGGACAGGACGTTCGGGCTCACGCCGTGCAGTCCGCTGCGCAGCTGCGCGAACCGCCTCGGGCCGAAGATCAGCTCCCGCACGACCAGCAACGCCCAGCGATCGCCCACGACGTCCAGCGCGCGGGCGATGCCACACGGGTCGTCGTAGCGGCGGGCGGTCGGCACGACGCCGACTATAGCTGAATAGGGGTTGTTAATCAGGAGTACCGGTCCTAGTTTAGGAGCATGTTGCTTCCACAGGGAGACATCCGGCTTCTGACCGATCCGCTCGCGCAGCGCCTGCTCCGCTCCACGGAGCTGGCCCGGGTGGCGTACCTCGCCAAAGACGGCACGCCACGGGTCATTCCGATGCTGTTCCACTGGACGGGTTCCGAACTCGTCCTGCCCACCTTCGCCCGGAGCCACAAGCTCGGCAGCCTGCGACGGAATCCGGTCGTCGCGGTCACGATCGACACAGCCGGGCCGCCGCCAGAGGTGCTGCAGTTGCGGGGCCCGGTCGAGATCGTCAGCGTCGACGGCGTACTTCCCGAATACGACCTGGCGCAGCGTCGCTACTACGGCGACGAGCAGGGGGCGGCGAATTCCGAGCAGGCCGCGCAGTCGGGTGCCGGGATGGCCCGGATCGCACTACGGCCGGACTGGGTCGGGCTGCTCGACCTCCAGACCCGGTTCCCCGGCGGCTTGATCACCGCGGGGCTGGCGCCTGGAGATGATTCATGAGCACCTTCGTGCTGATCCCCGGCGCCGGCGGCGTGGCGTGGTACTGGCATCGGGTGGCCCCGCTTCTGGAGGCAGCCGGACACCAGGCGATCGCCGTCGACCTGCCCGGTGATGACGAAGGCGCCGGGCTGCCTCAGTACACCGACCTCGTCGCCGAAGCGATCGGTGAGCGCGAGGACGTGGTGCTCGTCGCCCAGTCGCTCGGCGGGTTCACCGCCCCGCTGGTCGCCGACCGCGTGCCGGTGGGCGCACTGGTCCTGGTCAACGCGATGGTCCCGGTGCCGGGTGAGTCGCCCGGCGAGTGGTGGGGAAATGTCGGCTCGTCAGAGGCACGCATCGCCGCCGCCGAGCAGAACGGCTACGACGCGGAGTTCGACCTGGCGGTCTACTTCCTGCACGACGTCGCGCCGGAGATCGCCGCGGCAGGCGAGCCGTACCAGCGCCCCGAGGCGGACGCCGTCTTCGAATCCGTTTGCGGCTTCACCGCATGGCCCGACGTACCCATCCGGGTGGTTGCCGCCGCCGACGATCGGTTCTTCCCGGTCGAGTTCCAGAAGCGGGTCGCCCGGGAGCGGCTGGGCATCGAGGCCGACGTACTGCCCGGCGGGCATCTGATCGCGTTGTCGCAGCCGGCGGCGCTCGCCGACTACCTCGTCGGCGCGGCGTCGCTCGCGGGGAGCGCGCGGTGAGCGAGCCGCGGACCCTGCTGACCGGGCTGGGGTACGGCGAGTCGCCGCGATGGCACGACGGGCGGCTCTGGTTCTGCAACTGGCTCAGGCAAGAAGTCGTCGCCGTGGACCTGGACGGCCACAGCGAAGTCATGGCGCAGGTGCCCACCAGCATCCCGTTCTCCATCGACTGGCTCCCCGACGGGCGGCTGCTCATCGTCTCCGGCCAGGAGGCACGGCTGCTCCGCCGCGAGCCGGACGGCTCGTTGGTGACCCACGCCGACCTGTCCGCCCTGAGCGCGGTGTTCAACGAGATCGTCGTCGACGGCCGCGGCAACTCGTACGTGAACGGGGAGATCATCGCCGTCGTCTCCCCCGACGGCACGGCGCGACAGGTGGCGGCCGACCTCGCCTTCGGCAACGGCATGGCCGTCACACCGGACAACTCGACGTTGCTCGTCGCCGAATCGCACGGCAACCGGCTCACCGCGTTCGACATCGCCGCGGACGGCAGCCTGTCGAATCGACGGGTGTGGGCCGACCTCGGGGACGGCTTCCCGGACGGCATCTGCATCGATGCGGAGGGCGCCGTCTGGTACGGCGACGTGCCGAACAAGCGCTGTGTCCGCGTCCGCGAGGGGGGCGCGGTGCTCCAGACGATCGAGCTGGACCGCGGCTGCTTCGCCTGCATGCTGGGCGGCCCCGATGGGGCGTCGCTGTTCATGATGACTGCCGAGTGGCGCGGTTTCGAGCACATGATGGAGGACACCCGCAGCGGT
>JAVHVL010000259.1:0-4046 GCA_032160565.1 Pseudonocardiales bacterium
GCCGCTCGGTGTAGCCGCAGCGGCGCGCGGGCATTAGGCTCTTTGGCCCGACCTAGAACATGTCGGACGAGGAGGCCCTTGATGAACGGTCCGAAGCTGTTGCACGACGCTGGCGTGCTCGTCGAGCAAGGCTGGTGCCAAGGCACCGAGGCGCGTGACGCGAGCGGAAGAGCTACCGATGTTCGCGCAGCGGATGCCGCGTCCTGGTCGCTGCTCGGAGCGTTGCAGGCCACGACAGTCGCGGATCCGTCGACCGAGCTGCAGGACGTCGGCGATGCGGTCGCCGCCCTGGCGGAGTTGATCATGGATCCGTCGCTCGCGAATTGGAACGACTCCGAGACGCGAACGAAGCTCGAGGTGTTGAGCGTGCTCAGAAACGCTGAGGTGCTGGCGCTCGAGCAGCTCGTGTACCACGAGTTCTCCGAAAACTGAAAGTCAGCCTAAGACGCGCTACGCTGGTGTAACCGCGCCGAGCGTCAGTCTGCAGCCGCAGGGTCTTGACCCATCCGGCAGCCGCCCGCTCCCTCTCGCCGAGGTGCACGTGTTGCACTCAATTCTCCGAGAGGTCAGCCGGTATGGATGGCAACGGTATCCCTACGACAGACGTCGACGCGCGCGTCGCGCAGCTCCAGCACGCGCTCACGTCACGGATCGTCGTCGAGCAGGCGAAGGGTATGCTCGCCGAGCGGTACTCGCTGAGGCCCGAAGAGGCATACGAGCTGATCCGGCTCGCCGCGCGCAGCAACGGCCTGAAGGTGCACGCGCTCTCCCATAGCGTCCTGGGCTCCCCGCGGGAGACGCCGCGGGTGATCCTCGACCTCTTCACGACTCTCCCGAGAAACAGCGTCGCGCCGGCCCGGGCGGTCGAGAATGTCTTCCGTCAGATCAACGAGTCATTGCTCAAGCTGGACAACCCACGCTTCGTCTGCGAGTGCTCCGACGTCTCGTGCACCGAGCCGATCGACGTCAGCACCGAGACGATGCGGAGCCTGCACGAGGACCACGACCTCTACGTGATCAAGCCGGCGCACATCAACACCGACCTCGAAGAGCTCGTCGAAGACCATGATGAGTTCGTCGTCGTCCGCAAGCGCGCAGCGATCTAACCCCATCGGGGGTCGTCGAGCCATTGGCATCGCACTACCCTCGCGAGGGTGGGTTACCTGAGCGACCTTTGGCCGAGTTCGGCGCGTCGATGCGCCGTGCTTGCCACCGCATGCGTCGGCGTTGCGTTGCTCGCCCTCGCCCCGGTCGCGTCCGCTGACACGGTGACGATCCAGATCGCAAGCGGTGCACTTCCGTGGACCGATCCCAATCACCAGTCCGCGTTGGAGAACCTCGCGGGTCAGATCGCGTCGCGGATCGCGAATCGGACGGTGTCCGTGCGCTGTGAAGGTGCGTACGACTGGCAGACACTCGCCACCCAGCGCGGATTCGATCCTCGTTACGAGCTCGGCTACGTCGAATACACATGGTTGACGCGTGGCGGTGTGCCGTTCGGTAACGCGACGATCTCCGGGTTCGCCGAACTCAGCCCCGACGTTTGCTTACCACTTCAGAACTTCGCGGTCGCGTCAGCGAAACCGACGAAGTGCTCTCAGCCGATTACGCAAAACGTGACGAGGATGACGTCCCAGTCTGTTCAGGAGAAACGGAAGGTGCGCGTTCGCGTGACTGTTCGTGGCAAGAAGGTGTGGCGAACGGTGACCAAGACGGTGACGGTCACCAAGCAGGCTCCGACCCAGGTTGAACAGCACGTTCCCGGTCCGTTGGCGCCTTGTCTCGCGAACAACACCATGCTGCCCGTGTCGGACTCCACGTTCTGGCCGAGTTACAACGGCTACGCCACCGCGATGCTCGCGCTCGCGCACGAAGCGATCCATCTTGGCGGTGCTGTCGGCGGCCGTCTGTCGTCGGGTTACCTCGTTGGCGATCAGCAGGCCGAAGCGCATGCGAACTGTTACGGACTGCAATGGATTCCATGGGTAGCGACACAGCTCGGAGACACCCCCGATGACGCGCTCGCGATCGCTCAATACGCGTACACCGTGATCTATCCGCACTACCAAGGAACTGCCTACTGGTCGGCGGACTGTGTTCCCGGCGGAGCGATGGACATCCGTGCCGACAAGTCGACCCCCTGGCCGTAAGAACGAGAAGAGCCCTGCGCGAGCAGGGCTTTCACAGTCGGGGCGCCGAGATTCGAACTCGGGACCTCTAGTCCCCCAGACTAGCGCGCTAACCAGGCTGCGCCACGCCCCGCGACGTCGGCCACGGTATCAAGCGGTTTCCAGTAACGCCTGACACCGCTCTCCCCTGCCCTCCCACGATGCATTCCACCAATCTCTGCCAATTTGTGTCAGCGCAGACAACAGCGGTGAAGCCGCGTTAGCCTCTCGGGATCGCGTCAAGTTCCTCCACGGAAAGAACTCACGCGCGCCGAAGGACACAAGGGGCGACACGTGGCGAGGGGCGAGGTCGAGAGTTCGGTCGGTCTGAGCTAGTCAGAAGCCGACGCAGAGGACACTGCATAGAGATCAGTCTGCTTGCTCACCCAGGCCAGGATTGCGCGGGAGTTCGTGATCACCGTCCCGTCGGGCAGCTTGAGTGCCGGCAGCTTCGTCGTTCCGGTCGCCTTGCGCAGCTCTTTACGCGAGCCCTTGCGCAGGAAGGGGATTGGGCTGCCGTGTCCGGCGATCACCTTGTCGTAGTCGATGCCTGCAGCGCGGAGCGCTTCCTGCACACGGCGACAGGGATGGAACCCTGGGCCGCCGGCGTCGCCGTGGCAGACGAACAGCGTAGGGATCCGCGAGGTGCTCACGCCGCCTCCGGGATCCTCGCGGCGAGCTTGTCGAGGGCCATCTGCCATCCCGTTTCAACGTTGTCGGCCACGTCCGGCATCGCAGAGCGCAAGGACTCGAGGCGTTCGTGAACGAGCGTCAGCTTGGTGGCGCCGCCAGGGGCGTCTTCCAGTGTGATGGTCAGCAGCGAGTCGTCCACCGGTCCTGAGCCCCGTTCGGGGCCGACGAAGCTCCAGCGAAACACGATGCGCTGATCGGGCACGAGCTCGAGCAGCTCGCAGTCGAAGCCGCCGACGTCGCCGCCCGCCCCTTTCTGCCAGATGCGGTAGTGGCCCGAGACCCGCTCGTCGACCTCCACGCGGCTGACCTCGACACCAGTCGGTGCGAGCCACAGCCGGATCAGCTCCGGCTCGAGCCATGCCCGATAGACCCGAGCGGGTAAGGCGGTGACGATCCGCTCCAACCGGACGATCGGGTGCTTTGCGGTGAGGTTCATCAGCTCTCCTTCTCTTGGGCAGGGTCGACTCGGAACAAGGCGTCCAGGGCGTCAAGGCGCTCCGTCCAGTAGCGCTCGTAGAAGCGCAGCCAGGCAAAGGCGGAGGCGAGCGGAGCGGGCTCCAAGTGGCACACGTGACGACGGCCCGCAACCGTGCGGCTGACGAGCCCCGCTCGCTCCAGGACCTGGACATGCTTCGACGCCGCGGCAAGCGACATCGTCAGCGGCGCGGCGAGGTCGCCGACGGTCAGATCGCCGACCGCGAGCCTGCCGAGCATCTCGCGTCGCGCATTGTGCGCGAGCGCGTGGAAGACCGAGTCAACGTGGCCTCTAACCTCAACCATACGGTTGAATGTACTGAGGTCCAACCCGATTGTCAACCTAATGGTTGAGGATCGGTTCGGTCCGGGATGGCGCGAGTCGGGCTGTGAGCAGCATGGTTGCAGCACACTCGCGCCGGCGCGCATTCATAGGCACCTGTTGGGTCCAGTTCACGGAATTCTTAGCGCGTCCGTGCATCGTGGAACCAACGCACGAACCACGATCAACAGATGAGGAAAGGGATCAGTCCATGTTCTCCGGGAGAGTGACCAAGTTCTTCGCTATCGGCGCTACGGCGATCGCGATCGCGGGCGGTGCCTACGGCATCGTCACCGCAACCGCCAGCAGTGGCTCGAGCACCGCGACAACAGTCGCTTCCCCCGCGGCAACATCAGGGCGCCCCGCGCTCGGCGGCGGGGGATCGAACG
>JAVHVL010000278.1:0-3319 GCA_032160565.1 Pseudonocardiales bacterium
CAGACGAACGGGATGCCACGCCGCTCGGCGTAGCGGATCTGCCTGCCGTACTTATGCGGCGCGGGCTCCACCTCGGTCGGGATGCCTCGGCCGCGCAGCGCCTGCGCGATCTCCTCGGAGCGGCCGCGCCCGTCCTCGTCCGGCAGCGCCACGAGCACCGCCGACGGCACCGCACGCGAGCCGGTCAGCGCGCCGCGCTGCAGCAACGGCATGAGCAGGCGCGTGACGCCGAGGGAGATGCCCACACCGGGGTAGCTGACCTTGCCGTCGCTGGCCAGCGAGTCGTACCGGCCGCCGGAGCAGATCGAGCCGAGCTGCTCGTAGCCGGCCATGCGCGTTTCGAAGACGGTGCCCGTGTAGTAGTCCAGCCCGCGGGCGATCCGCAGATCGGCCTCCACCGTGAGCCGCGGCCCGCTGATCCCCGCGCAGCCGTCGATCACCGCGGCGAGCTCGGCCAACCCGACGTCGAGCAGTTCGTGCTGCACCCCGAGCGCTCGCACACGCGGGACGAACGAGGAATCCGTGCTGCGGATGTCGGCCAGCTGCAGGCATTGCTGCGCCTGGGCTTCCGTCAGCCCGGCGTCGTCGACGAGCAGCTTGCCGACGACGTCCGCGGGCGCCTTGTCCAGGCGGTCGACGGCGCGCATGACCGCGGCGACGTCCTGCGCGCCGATGCCGCGGTAGAAGCCCTCGATCAGCTTGCGGTTGTTGACCTGCAGCCGAAGCGGCGGCAGGAACCCCATGCCGGAGAGCGCCTCGGCCATCACCCGCGCGACCTCGACGTCGTGGTGGAACGGCAGCTCGTCACGCGAGACGACGTCGATGTCGGCCTGGGTGAACTCGCGGTAGCGCCCCTCCTGCGGCCGCTCACCCCGCCACACCTTCTGGATCTGGTAGCGGCGGAAGGGGAACTCCAGCCGCCCGGCGTTGTCCACGACGTACCGGGCGAACGGCACGGTCAGATCGAAGTGCAGCCCGAGGCCGGAATCACCTTCGTCGTCGGCGGCGTGCAGCCGGCGCAGCACGTACACCTCCTTGTCGATCTCGCCCTTTCGCAGCAGGGCGTCCAGCGGCTCGGCGGCGCGCGTCTCCACCGAGGCGAAGCCGTGCAGCTCGAAGGTCGCCCGGAGCTGGTCCAGCACCGCAAGCTCGACCGCGCGCTGCTCGGGCAACAGCTCGGGGAACCCCGAGAGCGATGTCGTCATCTACAGCCCCTGCAGGTACGGGTTGGTTGCCCGCTCACGGGCGATCGTCGTCGACGGGCCGTGGCCGGGGTGCACCTGCGTCGTGTCGTCCAGCGGCAGGACGACGTTGCGCAGGGACGCCTCCATCTCCGCCATCGACCCGCCCGGCAGGTCGACCCGGCCGATCGAGCCGGCGAACAGCAGATCACCGGAGAACATGGTGGCCGCGTCCGACCCGTCCAGCGAGAACACCACCGAGCCGGCCGAGTGCCCGGGCGCGTGCCGCACCGCGAAGTCCAGGCCGGCCAGCCCCACCTTGTCGCCGTCACCGAGCTCGCGCACGTCGTCGGGCTCGGCGAAGGTGAGCGAGCCGAACAGCGGCGTGCCGACCGGAATGCCCACGCCGGACCACGGGTCCGTCAGCTGCCCGCGGTCTGCCGGGTGGATGTACGCCGGGACGTCACGCGCCTGGCAGACCGGCAGCACGGAGAAGGTGTGGTCGAAATGGCCGTGGGTGAGCAGCACCGCGACCGGATGCAGCCGGTGCTGGGCGATGACCTCGTCGAGCCGCCCGGCCACGCCGATCCCGGGATCGATGACGACGCACTGCTCGCCCGGGGCAGGAGCGACGACCCAACAGTTCGTGGCGGTCGCGTCCGACGGGAAGCCCGTGATGAGCACGGCCTGGCACTCCTGGGTGGGTGGTCGGGGCAGGTAGGTGTCCCAGCCTACCGAGGCCCGCACCGCCGGCCCCTGGCGAGCGAGCACAGACGGCACACAGCGCGGGGCGAAACGCTCTTCCGTAGACTGCCGAGGACCTCGCGCCACTGCCGGGTCCGTCATGACCTACGGGAGGACCGTCTTCGTGCCGACGAACAAGCAGCGCCGCGACGCCGCGCGCCGACACCTCGAACGCCAACTCCAGCGCCGCGAGGAGCGCGACGCCGCGCGCAAGCGGTTCACGCTGATCGCCTCGATCGTGGGCACCGTCGTGCTCATCGCCCTGATCGTCGGCTTCATCGTCGTCGTCGGCAATGACAACAAGAGCGGCAAGACCGCCAGTGCCGCAAGCAACAGCGCCTCAACCAGCCCGTCGGCGTCGGCGTCAGCGTCCCCGTCGCCCACCCCCTCCACCTCCTACCCCGCGGCCAAGGGCGCGTCCGTCACGTTCGCCGGCGTCACCGTGAGCGGCGCGGCCGACCTGGCCGGCAAGCCGGGCGTGACGTCCAAGGGCACGACGGACACGTCCAAGCTGCAGGTCAAGGATCTGGTCGTCGGCAAGGGCAAGGCGGCGACCCCCACGTCCACGGTGACCGTGCAGTACGTCGGGGCGCTCTATCGCAACGGAACGATCTTCGACTCCTCCTGGACGCGTGGGCAGGCGGCGCAGTTCTCGCTCACCGGCGTCGTCAAGGGTTTCACGGAGGGCATCGGCGGCACCACGGGTATCGCGCCGATGAAGGTCGGGGGCCGGCGGCTGATGATCCTGCCGTCGAAGCTGGGCTATGGGGCGCAGGCCAACGGCAACATCCCGGCCAACTCCGCGCTGGTGTTCGTCGTCGACCTGAAGAGCATCGGCTAGCTAGTTGACGGAGTGCACGCGGTACACGTCGTAGACGCCGTCGACGTTGCGGATCGCCCGCAGCAGGTGACCGAGGTGCTTGGCCTCGGCCATCTCGAAGGTGAACTTGCTGACCGCCACGCGATCGCGGTTGGTGCTCACGTTCGCCGACAGGATGCTCACCCGCTCGTCGGACAGCACGCGGGTGACGTCCGACAGCAGTCGATGCCGGTCGAACGCCTCGACCTGGATGGACACCACGAACGTGGAGTCCGCGGACGGCGCCCATTCGACGTCGACAAGCCGGTCGGCCTGCTCCAGCAGTGACGCGGCGTTGGTGCAGGTGCGCCGATGCACGGACACTCCCCCGCCGCGGGTGACGAAGCCGAGGATCTCGTCACCGGGCACCGGCGTGCAGCAGCGGGCGAGCTTGACCCAGATGTCGCTGACCCCCTTCACCACCACGCCGGCGCTTCCGGACGGGCGCAGCGGTGCGCTGGGGGCGTCGAGCTCGGGCAGCGTGGCCTCGGCGATGTCCTCGGCCGCGCCCTCGCTGCCGCCGAGCTGGGTGACC
>JAVHVL010000297.1:0-2814 GCA_032160565.1 Pseudonocardiales bacterium
CGACGGGCAGGCCGTCCTGCCCCTCTACCTCACCGTCGGCGGCGGCACCGGCGACTGCGCCGAGGCGCTCGTCGGGTTGCTCACCCGCACTGTTTACGACTACTCCGCCGGCTTTCCCGCGAAGGAGATGCCGGTCGACGAGTCCGTCTCCGTCGTCGGCGACATCGAGGCCGACCGCGCCGCCCTCATCGAGGCGATCATCAACAACAGCGAGGACGAGACGCTGCTGGATCGCTACCTCGCCGGCGAGGAGATCGGCCTCGACGTCCTGATCGACGACCTGGAAACGGCCGTGGCGCGCGGCACGTTCTTCCCGGTGCTGCCGGTGTGTGCCGGTACCGGGCTGGGGCTCGGCGAGCTGCTCGAAGTGCTCTCCGGCGGCTTCCCGTCCCCGGCCGAGATGGACCCGCCGGAGGTCACGGCGCTGGACGGCTCCCCTGTGCCGCCGCTCAACTGCGACCCCGACGGCACGCTGCTGGCTGAGGTGGTGCGCACCACCGTCGACCCCTACCTCGGCCGGCTGTCGCTGCTTCGGGTGTTCTCCGGCACGCTCACCGCGGAGAGCGTCGTGCACATCTCGGGGCACGGCGGTGGCGATCGCGGCCATCCCGACCACGACGCGGACGAGCGCGTCGGCCAGATCCTGTCACCGCTGGGGGCGACCCTGCGCCCGATCGAGCGCGCCATCGCCGGCGACGTCTGCGCGATCGGGCGCCTCGGCGTCGCGGAGACCGGCGACACCGTCTCCGCGAAGACCCAGCCACTGCTGATCGCCCCGTGGGACATGCCGGACCCGCTGCTGCCCATCGCGGTGCAGGCCGCCACCCGGGCCGACGAGGACGCGCTTGCCAAGGCGCTGGGGCGGCTCACCGCCGGCGACCCGTCGGTGCGCGTCGAACGGCATCAGGACACCGGCCAGCTCGTGCTCTGGTGCCTGGGCGAGGCGCACGCCGACGTCGTACTGGAGCGGCTGCGGGCAACCGGAGCGCACGTCGATACCGTCCCGCTGCGGATCGCGCTGCAGGAGACATTCACGGCGGAGGCCCGCGGGCACGGCCGGCTGGTCAAGCAGTCCGGCGGCCACGGCCAGTACGCCGTCTGCGACGTAGTCGTGGCGCCGTTGCCGCGCGGCTCCGGCGTGCAGTTCACGGACAAGGTGGTGGGCGGCGCGGTGCCGTCGCAGTTCATCGGCTCCGTGGAGAAGGGCGTCCGCGCCCAACTGGAGCAGGGGCTGGACCACGACCACATCCCGATCGTGGATGTGCTCGTGACGCTGGTGGACGGCAAGGCACACAGCGTCGACTCGTCCGACGCGGCGTTCCAGACGGCCGGCGCCCTTGCCGTGAAGGACGCCGCACAGAACGCCAAGCCGGCGCTGCTGGAGCCCATCGCCACGGTCGACGTCACCGTGCCGGACGCCTATGTGGGCAGCGTGCTGTCGGACCTCTCCGGCCGCCGAGGCCGGGTGACGGGCACCGAGCCGGACCCCACCGCGCCGCTCGGCATGGAGCGCACCGTGGTGCATGCGGAGGTGCCGGATGCCGAGCTCGTGCGGTACACGATCACGCTGCGGTCGTTGACGGCCGGCACCGGCCGCTTCACCCGGCGGTCCGCGCGGCACGAGGTGGTGCCCGCCTCGGTGGCCGCCGCGCTACGTACCCCCGCATCCTGACCGCGTGTGAGGACTGCCGACAACCTCGGCTCGCACCGCCCGACGCAGTTCGATCTTCCGCTCCGCCCTGCTGATCGCTAGGCTCCGCCGGTCGGCGCCGCCTGAGGCCGCGATCAGGGAGGCGCAGAGATGACGTACGAGCCCTATCCGGGGGCGGCGGCCGGCGGGCCGCCACCGCCGCCCTACGGGCCGCCCTCCGATGAACCGCCCTCGGATACACGGCCGTCCGACACGCCGCCGTCCTACGGACCGCCGTCGTATGGATCGCCGTCGTACGCACCGCCGTCCTACGGACCGCCGTCCGATGCGCCGCCGTCGTATGGACCACCGCCGTATGCATCGCCGACCTATGCGCCGCCGCCCTATGCGCCGCCGCCGTATGCATCGCCGACCTATGCACCACCGCCGCCGTACGGGCCGCAGGGGAACTACCCGCACCAGCTGCAGAGTCCGCCTCTTGGGGGTTACCCGGTCCCCGGCTATCCACCGCCGGGGGCATACCCGATCGGTCTCGCACCCCGCCCGGGCCGATCACTGCGCGTCCTCGGCGTCGTGGTGCAGCTCATGCTCGTGATCCAGATGCTCGTGGACGTGCTCATCATCCCGGCGGTGTCCCGGCAGCGGTCGCTGGTGCTGGCCGCGGTGTCGGACCCGGGCTCCGTCTCACTGCCGGACGTCGAGGCGGCCGACCGCAGCGCCACCACCTACTCGCACCTGTCCATGGCCACGTTGATCGGCGCCGCGATCCTGTTCGCGATCTGGTTCACGCTCGCACGCAGCAGCGCCGAGGAGTTCGACCAGGACATCCACCGCCGCTCCCGGCCGTGGGCCTTCTGGGGCTGGATCTGCCCAGTGGTCAACCTGTGGTTCCCGTACCAGATCGCGACAGACACCCTCCTCGCGTCCGACCGGCCAGTGGGCTCGCGCAGCCCGGACCGGCACGGATACCCGCTGCTGCGCCTGTGGTGGGCTTGCTGGATCGTCTGTCTCGTGGCCTCACGGATCGTCGCCGCGGACCATCCGAAGGGTCCGTCCGCGTTTGCCCATCACGTCTCATTGGAGATCGCCTACCGCGTCGTGGTGATCGTCACCGCGATCCTGGCGGTGCTGGTGGTCGGGCGGATCACGGGCTCCAACGAGCG
>JAVHVL010000401.1:0-5483 GCA_032160565.1 Pseudonocardiales bacterium
CGCCAGTGCTCCTCCGATGGCGCTTTCGTGAACATCCACGGCGGCGGCATGTTCCGCGTCGGCCCGTGCGCGGCGAACAACTCGGCCGCATCCTGGGTGATGTGTCCGTGCTCCGCCAGCGCCCACAGGTCCCAGAGGTCGCGCGGTGCGGCGCGGTCGTGCCATGCGACCGTCTTCCATGCTGCGAAGGCGGGCGCGGTGGGCACGCGTGGCGCCGCCGGTGCTGAGTCGCTGTAGCGCTGCCCGAGATCCCGGATCGACGCGGGCCAAGGCTCGTAGCCTCGGTGATCGAGCAACTGGACGCGGACGGTGAGCCGGCCGTCCTCGGCCAGTAGGACGGCGGCATCGGCATCGCGGACGGCGGTGAGCGCCGGCGCCCACGCGATCCGTCCGTGACTGCGACGAAGCGCCGAGGCGGGGGTCTTCTCAAGCGCGGCCGCAACGTCGGCCCGCGGCGCGAGCGCGATCAGGTCGACGTCCTCGCTGAGTCGACCATCTGGCAGGAACGTGCGGGCTAACGCCGTACCGCCGAAGAACAGCACCTCATCGCGGTGGTACCGGCTGATCGCAGCGAGGACGTGCGAGATCAAGTGATCGCGCCGGACCTGCTCGATCGCGACACCAAACCGCTCCGAGACCGCGCGGGCCTCGTCGAGGTCGGGCGCGGTCACGGCGTGCTGTCCGTGGCCCAGCCCCTCGCTCGCCGCAGCGACGCCTGTGCGCGTTGCGCTTTCGCGAGCTCCTCCAGCACTGCGGGATCGGTGCGGGCGAGCAGGACCCGCACCGCGCTGCGGACCTCGTCCTCCGCATCTCCGAGGTCGGGCCGGCGGGCCAGATCAAGGACTGTCTGCTCGGGTGTGGTCACCAGCGTCGGACCGAGCTCGGTGCCCATGCGCTCGGCGTCGAGTCGATCGGTGTCGCGCTTGACGAAGCGAACCTTCGCTGCGCGGTCGGCAAGGGTAATCGTGTTGCGCTGGGCAGGCACCGCTACCACAGCGGTCGCGATCGCCCGTGGGATTGCCCCATGCAACCGAGCGGCGGAGACGCCCATCAGGATCGCGGCGCCGGGCCCGAAGTCCGCGGTCGCGATTCCGGCCGCTGCCGCTTCGAGGGCTGGCATCCACTCGGTGCCGACGTGTTCCTGCGGCACGACGACGTAATAGCCGTGTGCCAGTCGATGCAGCGCGCCACGACGTTCCAGACGACGCACCTCGCCGCGCGGTTGGGCGTACACGCCTGCGGCCTGTTGCGGCCGTAGCGTTCTCATCGGCAACCCAGCGATCTCGCGCGGGACGGCTGTCGCATCGACGACGACGTCCGGCATGGCTCCTCCTGTGAGCTGAAGGCTTAATAGTACGAGATTAGTTAGCCGTCAGCAAACTAATCTCCTACTAGCAATGACGTTCCGGGAGAGCGGTGACCTCTGTAAAGGTGGGAGTGAAGGACATCTCGAGCGCCCGGCTCACGACGTGCGTGTCAGCAAGTTCGACGCCGAGGCGAACTTCGCCTCCGCTAATCGAACGCCGAGATCACTTCCGGCACCAGAATCGACGTGTGAAGTAACCCGTGTGCGGACTTTTTGCGGACTGAGCGGCTTATTGATTACTTCGCAGGTAGAGAATGAAATCGCTACAGCCCAGCGAATCCGGACTCTCTAGCGGTGCCCCCGGCAGGATTCGAACCTGCGACGCCCGGCTTAGGAGTCCGGCGCTCTATCCCCTGAGCTACGAGGGCGGGGATCCTTCAGGCCCGAGATTACCGGGGTTTGCGTGCAGTCGATGACGTCCGGCCATGCGTCGCGGTCGATCTGGCGTCCGCGGAAAACGTCACGAGACGATGGGGACAGCACGTGAGCGCCGTCGGGGCCGACGACCCAACTGGGACGCCTCACTCCGCGTTCGCGATCACGCTCGAACGCGGAGTGAGGTGCTCGGTTCGACCAGGCGCTGGTCAGCCAGGTCCTGGCGGCTCAGGGCGGTGACCGCGAAAGCGGGCCCCGGCCGGCCGTCGTGGACGCAGCGGTAGCTACGCGTCTCGGACGGGCTGGTAGGTGAGGAGGGCGAGGGTGTCGCCGACGGTGCGAACATCGACCAGGCGCAGGGGTTTCTTGTCACTGGTCTCGCGGAAGAGGCGCTCACCGGTCCCGAGTACGAACGGGTGGGTCATCAGGCGTAGCTCGTCGACCAGGTCGTGCTCCATGAGCGTCTGCACGAGCGGGGCGCTGGCGTAGACGAGAATGTCGCCATCCACCTTCTGCTTCAACCTCGTGACCTCCTCGATGATGTCGCCGTTCAGGACCGTCGAGTTGCTCCATTCGGCGGGATGTTCAAGGGTGGCGGACACGATGTACTTGGGGATGCTGCGCAACCTGTCCGCCCACTCGCCGGGCCGGGCGGCCCATCGCTCGGCGAACCATGTGTAGCTGCCTCGACCGACCAGCCAGGCCTCGGTATCCAGCGATTCCTGGAACTCGACCTTGGCCCACTCCCCGCGGTCCTTGTCCGGCATCTGGTCGAACCAGCCCCCGAACTTGAAGCCCTCCTCACCGGTGGGGTCCTGGATGACCCCGTCGAGCGAGACGTTTTCGCTGACGACGATTCTTCCCATTTCGGTTCTCCTTGTGTTCGTGTTTGGTAGCAACCGCCGATATAGACACCGCGTGATCGGGAAACTGGTCGCCGTCGGAACGCCCAGTTCGGGGCACGGCCGGTGTCCATACCGGTATGGAGGTGCGACTGGTGCAGGCGGAAGGTGATGCGACGGTGGGGACAGCCGACCTCATCTCGCGGGCGCGGGCCGGGGACGGCGACGCGTTCCGGGAGTTGACCGCGCCGTACCGCCGCGAGCTACAGGTGCACTGCTACCGAATGCTCGGCTCCTTCCAGGACGCCGAGGACGCCGCGCAGGAGACGATGCTGGCCGCTTGGCAGGGCCTCGGCGGGTTCGAGGAGCGTTCCTCGATTCGAACCTGGCTCTACCGGATCGCGACCACCCGGTGCCTCAACGCACGACGCTCGGCCAGCCGGCGACCGGCCAAGGAGTGGGACGTGCCCAACGTCGAACCGCCAGCACCGACTCGGCTCGGCGCGATCGTCTGGCTCGAGCCGTTTCCCGACGCCCTTCTCGAAGACGCGATCGTCGCTCCGCTCGGGCCGGAAGCACGCTATGAACAGACCGAATCAATCTCCCTGGCCTTCGTGACCGCGCTGCAGGTGCTACCGCCCCGCCAGGTCGCCGTCCTCATCCTGCGCGACGTCCTCGGATTCCGCGAACGAGGTGGCCGGCATGCTGGACACGACTGTCGACTCGATCAACAGCGCCCTCAAACGCGCGCGAGCCGGCCTGCGGCGCCGGCTTCCCAACGACGCGCGTGACCCGGCGCCACCGAGCGATTCGCCCGCCGAGGATGCGATCGTGGCGAAGTTCGTCAGCGCATACGAGTCCGCCGATCTTGACGCGCTGCTGACCCTACTGACCGACGACGTCTTCATCTCGATGCCGCCGATGCCTTTCGAATACGAAGGACGCGACGCCGCGGGTCGCTTCTACGCTCCGATCTTCGGCTCTGGACGCGAGTTCCACCTCGTGCCGACCCGCGCCAACGGTCAGCCCGCATTCGGCGCCTGCGTAAGCGCACCCGACGGCGTCCGCCACGGCACCGGACTGTTCGTCCTCGGCCTCACCGGCAACCGGATCTGCGAAATGACACGATTCGATCGCGGCGTGCTGCCCTGGTTCGGACTACCGCGATCGCTCCCCAAGCGTTAGCGAAGCACGCACGCCCGACAGATCCATATGCGCGGTGGCGGGGAGCCTGCCGCGCCGGACCCAGCCGTACCTTCACGTCCTGACGCTGCCCGGCCGATTTTGCGCCTTTGTTTCGATTGTCCTGTTGTGTTGACGCTGTTGCCTGGTGTTTAATCGACGTGAAGGAGTGGTGATGACGGGACTGTTGATTGCGCTGGCCGCCTGCGGCATCGCCTGCGCGGCCGCGCTGCACGCAGCGTTCGCCCGCACCCGCCCCGACCTGCTGCTCGCCGTCGCGCGCCCGACGCACAGCGCGGAGTCCGAGGAGAGTCGCCTCACCGCACACCTCCTCGACGGTGTGATCGACGCCGAGCAGTACCGCGCCGCGCTGGCCCGGCTGGCCGCAGCCGACGTCCCGGCGCTCGTCGCGCGATAACGCACCCGAACCGCAGTCACCCGATCGGAACGCTGAGCGTTGCCGGATCGCCCCTCGGCGAGGTGAACGCCGCGGTGCTGCCGGGAACATTGAGGCTCTCGTAACGCCAGTCGACCGTGTCGATCACCAGGCTGAGCCGATGACCCGCCGGCAGCGTCCAGGCGATCGGCTCCAGCGCGATGTCGACGCCCTTCGGGGTGCCCGCAGTGGCCCGGACAAGCGAGTACGGCTTGTACGTCATCAACGTGCCCGAGCCGGACGCGTCGACGTCATAGAGGTAGGCGATCAACGTGGTCGACGCCGCCGACGGTGTCACGGTCAGATGGACGGTGGGTGACCCGACCACCAGCCGCTGCGCGGAATCGGATTGCCCCTCCCACACCGCGGCGGCGGTCCGGGAGATGCCGGCGATCCGCACTCCGCCGGCCAGCCGGTACTGCGAGCCCCTCCCCAGCTGGATGGGGGGCGACTCGGCCGTGGACTTCTCGCCGACCTCGATCCTCGTGCTCCACCCCGTAGCGGCCGTAGAGGCGAGGCCGCCGGCGGCGGCGTCCCCGTTTGCCGCGCCGAGGTAGTACGTGCTGGCCCTGCCGGTCGCCGAGCCCCAGTCCGGATAGCTGTGCATGCGGCCGGTCTTGACGTCCTCGAGTTGCACGGCGCCCTGCGCCTGGATGCCGTTGGCCGCGCCGCGCAGGTAATGGTCCAGCCAGGCTGCGGCGTCGGTCCAGACCTGCGCCGACCTGCCGGCGAGCCCCGGGGCCTCCGCACCGCCGTGGTCGCCGATCGACAACCGCAACCGCTTCGGCACCGTCAGCTCGTCGAAGAAGCTCACGAGCTGGCTGGGCGGGAAGTAGCTGTCCTGATAGTCGTTCGCGATCATCACGGCCGGGTGGTTCGTGTTCAGCGCAGCGACGCCGGTGGCGGCCGAGCGGCTGGGGACGAGCGGCGCCATGCTGAGCGCGGCGGCGATCGTCTGCTTGTCGAGGAACTCGGTCGCGAATCGGCCGATGTCACCGTCCAGTCGGCGACGGGTGGTGCCGGATGCGAACAGCGAGAAGACCGCCTGCTGGCTCGGGGTTGAGTCCGGGTACAGCGACTGCCCGAGGTCGCTCCAGGCGCTCATCGCGACCACGGCCTTGATCCGGGGATCCTTCTCGGCAGCCAGCAATGAGATGCCGGCGCCGTAGGAGACCCCGACCGCGCCGACCGCCTTCGGATCGGCGGGCGTGTGCGCCAGCGCCCAGGAGATCACTCGGCTGACGTCCGTCTGCGTGTCGTCGCCGGCGAAGTCGATCTCGCC
>JAVHVL010000439.1:0-10152 GCA_032160565.1 Pseudonocardiales bacterium
GACGAGGCCACGCTGGCCACCCTGCAAGGGCACATCGCCGTCGGTCACACCCGCTACTCCACCACCGGCTCCACGACGTGGGAGAACGCGCAGCCCAGCTTCCGGACCACCTCCACCGGCACCGGCCTCGCGCTCGGCCACAACGGCAACCTGGTCAACACCGCCGACCTGGCCGCCGAGGCCCGCGCCGCCGGCATCATCGGCGACGGCAGCGGACTCGGCGCCACCACGGACTCCGATCTGCTCACCGCGATGCTCGCCGCGCGCCCCGACGTCTCCGTCGAGCAGGCCGCGATGGACGTGCTGCCCAAGCTGCGCGGCGCCTTCTCCCTGGTCTTCATGGACGAGCACACCCTCTACGCCGCCCGCGACCCGCAGGGCGTGCGCCCGCTGGTCCTCGGCCGCCTCGAGCGCGGCTGGGTGGTGACCTCCGAGACGGCGGCGCTGGACATCACCGGCGCCAGCTTCGTCCGGGAGATCGAGCCCGGCGAGCTCATCGCCATCGACGAGGACGGGCTGCGCTCGCAGCACTTCGCGGTGGCCCAGCCGAAGGGCTGCCTGTTCGAGTACGTCTACCTCGCCCGGCCGGACACCACGATCGCCGGCCGCAGCGTGCACTCCACCCGGGTAGCCGTCGGCCGCCGCCTGGCCATCGAGCACCCGGCCGAGGCGGATCTCGTGATTCCGGTGCCGGAGTCCGGCACGCCGGCTGCGATCGGTTTCGCGGAGCAGAGCGGCATCCCCTACGGCCTCGGCCTCGTGAAGAACGCCTATGTCGGCCGGACGTTCATCCAGCCGTCGCAGACCATCCGCCAGCTCGGCATCCGCCTCAAGCTCAACCCGCTGCGCGACGTCATCCGCGGCAAGCGCCTCGTGGTGGTGGACGACTCGATCGTGCGTGGCAACACGCAGCGCGCCCTGGTGCGGATGCTGCGCGAGGCCGGCGCCGTCGAGGTGCACGTACGCATCTCGAGCCCGCCGGTGAAGTGGCCGTGCTTCTACGGCATCGACTTCGCCTCGAAGGCCGAGCTGGTCGCCAACGGCCTCGACGTCGACGGCATCCGCCACTCGATCGGGGCGGACAGCCTCGGCTACGTCTCGCTGGACGGCCTGGTTGCCGCGAGCGAGCAGCCGAAGACCCGGCTGTGCCGGGCCTGCTTCGACGGTGTGTACCCGATCCCGCTTCCCGAGATGATGGGTGGCAAGCACGTGCTCGAGGGGATCGAGAAGTCCGTCGGCCGCGAGCCGGAGCACGCAGCCGGCTGGGCAGCCGAGGACGCCCTCACCCGACCGTGACGAGCTACTCCGCCGCCGGCGTCGACATCGAGGCCGGCGAGCGCGCCGTCGAGCTGATGAAGGCCTCGGTCAAGCGGACGTCGCGGCCGGAGGTGCTCGGCGGCCTCGGTGGCTTCGCCGGGCTGTTCGGCCTCGACCTCGCCAGGTACCCGCAGCCGGTGCTGGCCAGCTCCACCGACGGGGTCGGCACCAAGATCGCGATCGCGCAGGCCGTCGACCGGCACGACACGATCGGCATCGACCTGGTGGCGATGGTGGTCGACGACCTCGTGGTGGTCGGCGCCGAGCCGCTGTTCCTCTCCGACTACATCGCCACGGGCAAGGTCGTCCCGGAGAAGATCGCGGCGATCGTCAGCGGCATCGCCGAGGGGTGCGTGCAGGCCGGCTGCGCGCTGGTGGGCGGCGAGACGGCCGAGCACCCGGGCGTCATGCGCCCCGAGGAGTACGACGTGTCGGGCACCGGCGTCGGTGTGGTGAACGCTGACGCCATCCTCGGCCCGGAGCGGGTGGCGGCCGGCGACGTGCTGCTCGCGCTCGGCTCGTCAGGGCTGCACTCCAATGGCTACTCGCTGGTGCGGCGGGTGCTGCTGGAGCAGGGCCGGCTGCCGCTGGGCTCGACGCCGGACGGGTTGGGTGGCCGCACGCTGGCCGACGAACTGCTCGCCCCGACGCGGGTGTACGCCCGAGACGTCCTCGCCCTGGCCGCCGAGTGCCGGGCGCACGCCTTCGCGCACGTCACCGGGGGTGGGCTGGCGGGCAACCTGGCGCGGGTACTTCCGCCGGCGGTGGATGCCGTTGTCGATCGCTCGACGTGGGCGCCGCAGCCGATCTTCGATCTCATCGCCCGCACCGGGTCGGTGCCGCTCGAGCAGATGGAGCTGACCTTCAACCTCGGGGTCGGCATGATCGCCGTGCTGCCGGCGGACGAAGTCGACGCCGCGCTGGCCCTCGCGCAGCGACGCGGACTGCCCGCCTGGCTGCTGGGGGAGCTGATCGAGGGCTCCGGAGCAGTCCAAATGCGCCACGATTACGCGGGTGCTGCCTCGACCTGGTGATCTTGTGCCAGCAACCATCTGTCGAACCTGGCACGAAATAACCGGGAATAACGCGCGCGTGAAGCGACGGATCGACCGCTCAGCGGCGCGAGCTGTTCCAGTCCTCGCCGTCGTCGCTGTAGTCAGCGTCGTCGTCGAAGGTGTCGGTGACCGCCGGTGAAGAACCGGCGAGCTCACGCTGGAGTGCAGTCAGATCCGTGGATTGAGAGCTGTACTTGAGCTCCCGGGCCACCTTCTGCTGCTTTGCCTTGGCACGGCCGCGCCCCATGGACCGACCCCCTCGCTCGCACAATCATCCGGCGGTAGCGGGTTAAGCGGTACCGCCGGGAAATTTGTCATCGTCGTGTACTTAGCGTACCTCGCCACTTGTACCCTCCGCACACAGGACGGCGATGTCCTAAAGTGTCCCTTTTGCGGGGCGCAAACCGCCCGATCGGCGGCTGTGACTCTTTCCTGCATGGCACAGAGTGGACAGTTGGTCTGGGCTGGTAGGCAGCGGGCGCGGGACTAGGCATACTGGGCGACGCGACGCGGAACAGGACTCCGCGTGACTAATCCCCATGAAGGGGGGCACCCGCGATGACGACGCCTCGTCAACGACCGGAATCCGAACCACTGCTCACCCCGTCCGAGGTTGCGACGCTCTTCCGCGTCGACCCGAAGACGGTTACGCGCTGGGCGAAGGCCGGCAAGCTGACCTCGATCCGTACCCTCGGTGGCCACCGCCGCTACCGCGAGTCCGAGGTCCGCTCGCTGCTGGGTGACAACACCACCGCTACGGTGGCTGTCTGAAGCAGCGTGAACCACGCGGCAGGCGCCGCGCCGAATCCCCGCTACTGCGGTTTCGGTGCGGCGTTTGTGCTTTCCGGCGGTGTTGGATCTGACGTGTTACCCCGGCCGCCCGGGCGGTGTTAGCTACGTACATGCGGCTCTCCTACGCCAGCGGCACCTCCACCGCCCCGCTGCTCGGCGAGACCATCGACGCGAACCTCCGCCGCGCGGTACAGCGGTCCGGTGACCGCGCGGCGGTGGTCGACGTCGCCGCGGGCCAGCGGCTGACGTACCCGCAGCTCGACGCAGCGGTAGAGGCCGTGGCCCGGGGGCTGCTGGCGCGCGGGGTGGCCAAGGGCGACCGGGTCGGGATCTGGGCGCCGAACCGCCTCGAGTGGCTGCTCGTCCAGTACGGCACCGCGCGGATCGGCGCGATCCTCGTCAACATCAACCCGTCCTACCGCACCCACGAGCTGGCATACGTCCTCGGCCAGGCGGGCGTCGCCACGCTGGTGTCGGCGGTGGAGTTCAAGACCAGCAACTACCGCGCCATGATCGACGAGGTGCGGCATGGCCTGCCCGGGCTGCGCGACGTCGTGTACCTGGACGACCCGAGCTGGGCGGCGCTGCTGGCCGACGGCGCAGGGGTGACGCCGGAGCAGGTGGCGCGCCGTTCGGCGCAGCTGTCCTTCGACGACCCGATCAACCTGCAGTACACGTCCGGGACCACCGGCTTCCCCAAGGGCGCGACGCTGAGCCACCACAACATCCTCAACAACGGCTACTTCGTCGGGGAGATCTGCGGCTACACCGAGGCGGACCGGATCTGCGTGCCGGTGCCGTTCTACCACTGCTTCGGCATGGTGATGGGCAATCTCGCGGCGACCAGCCACGGAGCATGCGTGATCATCCCGTCCCCGGGCTTCGACCCGTCGGCCACCCTGCGGGCCGTCGCCACCGAGCGCTGCACCTCGCTGTACGGCGTGCCGACGATGTTCATCGCCGAGCTGGCGGCACCCGACTTCGCCGAACACGACCTCACCAGCCTGCGCACCGGGATCATGGCCGGCTCGCCGTGCCCGGTGGAGGTGATGAAGCGGGTCATCATCGAGATGCACATGGACGAGGTCACGATCTGCTACGGCATGACCGAGACCTCACCGGTCTCGACGCAGACGCGAGCCGACGACAGCCTGGACCGGCGCGTCTCCACGGTGGGGCGGGTGCACCCGCATGTCGAGGTCAAGGTGGTCGACCCGGAGACCGACCTGCCCGCCCCGGTGGGCACCGCGGGCGAGCTGTGCACCCGCGGCTACTCCGTGATGCTCGGCTACTGGAACGAGCCGGAGAAGTCGGCGCAGGTGCTGCGCAACGGCTGGATGCACACCGGCGACCTCGCGACGATGGACGACGACGGCTATGTCAACATCGTCGGCCGGATCAAGGACATGGTGATCCGGGGCGGGGAGAACATCTACCCGCGGGAGATCGAGGAGTTCCTCTACACCCACCCGGACATCGTCGATGCGCAAGTGATCGGCGTGCCCGACGAGCGCTACGGCGAGGAGCTCATGGCGTGGGTCCGGCTGCGCGACGGCGCCGAGCCGCTCACCGCCGAGGCGCTCCGCGAGTTCTGCGCCGGCAAACTGGCGCACTACAAGGTGCCGCGCTATGTCCACGTGGTCGATGAGTTCCCGATGACGGTCACCGGCAAGATCCGCAAGGTGCAGATGCGGGAGGAGTCGGTCGAGCTGCTCGGCCTGCAGCGCGCGGCGTCCGTCGAGCACGCTTGAATTGATCGTGGATTTGTGTTTTGTCGGGGCGTGAGAAGATACTTGTATAGAGCAACTAATTGTTTGCGAACCCCGACCCGCGAAGTGGAGCAGCCGTGCCGCGTGCGTTGGAGCACGCCCCCGTCAGCGCCACCCGCGACGATGGCGAAGCCCCGAGTGAGGATGTCGCCGCAGTCGCCGACACCTTCGTAGCGCTGATGCGCTCGTTCCAGCGCGCGCGGGCGAAGCTGCTCGCGGCGGCCGCGCACGACGTCGAGTGGTCGGCGCACGTCGTGCTGCGAGCGCTCGCCACCGACGGGCCGATGCGCTCCAGCGCGCTGGCGGAGCGGATCGAGTCGGATCCGTCGACGGTGAGCCGACAGGTCGCGGCCCTCGTCAAGGACGGGCTGCTCGAACGCCGCGCCGACCCCGAGGACGGCCGGGCGTGCCTGCTCGTCCCCACGGCCAAGGCCGACGCCGTGCTCAGCGAGCACAACGACATCCGTCTGCACCACTTCAGCACCATGCTGTCGAGCTGGAGCGAGCCCGACCTGCGCCGGTTCGCCGAACTGCTGCGGCGCTTCACCAAGGACTTCGACAACGCCAATGCCAACTGGCTGATCGAGAAGGTCGCGAACCGGCCTCACTCGGCGGAAAGGAACGCCTGATGTCCGCCACCGCGGCCGATCTGCCGTCCAAGTCGGGGGAGATGTCGCACCGGCAGGTCATGACGATCCTGTCCGGCCTGATGCTGGGCATGTTCCTCGCGTCCCTCGATCAGATGATCGTTTCGACGGCGATCCGCACGATCGGCGACGACCTCAAGGGGCTGTCGGTCCAGGCCTGGGTCACGACGGGGTTCCTGATCACGTCGACGATCGCGACGCCGCTCTACGGCAAGCTTTCCGACATCTATGGCCGCAAGCCGCTGTTCCTGTTCGCGATCGCCACGTTCATCGTGGGCTCCGCGCTGTGCGGGCTCGCGACGTCGATGTACATGCTCGCGGCCTTCCGCGCGCTGCAGGGCATAGGCGCAGGTGGGCTGATGTCGATGGCGCTGGCGATCATCGGCGACATCATCCCGCCGCGCGAGCGGGCGCGGTACCAGGGCTACTTCATGGCGGTGTTCGCCACCTCCAGCGTGCTCGGCCCGGTGGTCGGCGGATTCTTCGCCGGCCAGTCGAGCATCCTCGGCGTCACCGGCTGGCGCTGGATCTTCTACGTCAACGTCCCGATCGGCATCCTGGCTCTCGTGGTCGTCACGCGCGTGCTGCGCATCCAGCACCACCGCCGCGAGCACCGCATCGACTGGTGGGGCGCCGCGACCCTCGTCGTGGGGCTGGTGCCGTTGCTGATCATCGCCGAGCAGGGTCGCGTGTGGGGCTGGGGTTCGGCCGCCGCGTTCGCGTGTTACGTGATCGGCGTCCTGGGCTTGATCGCGTTCGTCAAGGTGGAGCAGTTGATGGGGGACGAGGCGCTGCTGCCGTTGCGGCTGTTCCGCAACGGCGTCTTCGCCGTGGGCTCGTCGCAGTCGTTCATCGTCGGCATCGGGATGTTCGGCGGGATGGCTTCGATCCCGCTCTACCTGCAGATCGTCAAGGGCGCGTCGCCGACCAAGGCGGGCCTGCTGATCCTGCCGATGGTCGCCGGGATCATGGCGTCCTCCCTCCTGGCCGGGCAGGTGACGTCGCGCACCGGCCGGTACAGGAAGTTCCCGATCGTCGGCAGCGCGCTGCTCGTGGTAGGGCTGGTGCTGATGACCCAGGTCTCGGCGGACACGGCGCTGTGGCAGACCGACCTGTACATGCTGATCTTCGGCGCCGGCCTCGGCATGAACATGCAGACGATGGTGCTGGCCATGCAGAACGCGGTGCCGCCGAAGGACATGGGCGTGGCGACCGCCGCCACGACGTTCTTCCGGCAGGTCGGCGGCACGCTGGGCACCGCGGTGTTCCTGTCCATCCTGTTCACGTCGGCGGGCACCCACGTCGCGTCCGAGTACGCGAAGGCGGCGACTACACCGGCGTACCAGGCGGCCGTGCGGGCGAACCCGCAGGACGCGCAGCTGCTGAAGAGCAGGCTGAGCGGCGCGGGCGGGCTCAATGACACCTCGTTCCTGCAGCACATCGACAGGCAGCTCGCGCACCCGTTCCTGGTCGGCTTCTCCGACGCTATGGATCTGGTGTTCGCCGTCGGTGCCTGCGTCCTCGTCCTCGCCTTCGTCCTCGCCCTGTTCCTCAAGGAGGTTCCGCTGCGCACCCAGTCCGGCCTGCAGGCGGCGCAGGCTGCGCGCGCGGCGGCGGCCGCGGAGGATCCGGATTTGGCGGTCGCCGGCGGAGCGACACACGAGCCGGAGGCCGTCCGGCCGACGCTGTCGCGCTAGTGAGCACCACCCGGCCGGAGCTCACCGGCAGCTTCGGCATGATCGCGAGCACGCACTGGCTGGCCTCGGCCTCCGGGATGAGCGTGCTCGAGCGCGGCGGCAACGCCTTCGACGCCGCGGTGGCGGCCGGCTTCGTGCTGCAGGTCGTCGAGCCGCACCTGAACGGCCCGGGCGGTGACCTGCCCGCGATCGTCTGGAGTTCGGCCGACGGGGCGCCTCATGTCGTCTGCGGGCAGGGCGTTGCCCCGCGCGCCTCGTCCATCGACCATTTCACGGCGCTCGGCCTGAGGTTGGTTCCCGGCACCGGGCTGCTCGCCGCGACGGTCCCCGGCGCGTTCGGCGCGTGGACGACCATGCTGGAGCGCTGGGGCAGCTGGGAGCTGGCCGACGTCCTGGAGCCGGCGCTGCACTATGCCGAGACGGGGTTCCCGATCCTGCCGTCGATCCACCGCACGATCGCCTCCGTCGCCGGGCTGTTCGCCGAGCACTGGGCGCCGTCGGCACGAACCTGGCTCGTCGAGGGGGTGCCCCCGCGGGCGGGCACGGTGTGGCGTTCACCGGCGATCGCCGCGACGTACCGACGCATCCTCGACGAGGCCGTCGGGCACACCCGGGAGGCGCGGATCGGGGCGGCGCGCTCGGCGTGGTACTCCGGATTCGTCGCCGAGGAGATCGGCCGGTTCTGCGAGCTGCCGTGGCGCGACGTCTCCGGCCGGGATCACGCCGGGCTGCTCACCGCGGATGACCTCGCGCGCTGGCAGGTCGGCGTGGAGGCTCCGGTGCGGGTCGACTACGCGGGCCGGTACGAGGTGCTGAAGACGGGGCCGTGGGGTCAGGGGCCGGTACTGCTGCAGCAGCTGCGACTGCTGGAATCCCTTGGTATACAAGGCGAAACTGTGCGCTCGGCGCGATGGATCCATCTCGTCACCGAGTCGGCCAAGCTCGCCTTCGCCGACCGGGAGGCCTGGTACGGCGACGACCCGGATGTCCCGGTCGAGGCGCTGCTGTCGCGCGACTACGCCGACCTGCGCGCGCGGCTGGTGTCGGAGACCGCCAGCTCGCGGCTGCGCCCGGGCTCCCCGGACGGCCGGGCCCCGCGGCTGGCGGTGCTGCCCCAGCCCGGTGCCGCGGCACCCGGCGTGGGGGAGCCGACGGTGCGGCGGGTGCCGGCGAGCGATCCGGACGGCCCGTCGCCGGGGGACACCTGCCACGTCGACGTCGTGGACCGCTGGGGCAACTTCGTGTCGGCCACGCCGAGCGGGGGATGGCTGCAGAGCTCGCCGGTGATACCCGAACTCGGCTTCCCGCTGGGCACCCGCGCGCAGATGTTCTTCCTCGAGCCGGGATTGCCCAACTCACTGCGCCCCGGGGTGCGGCCGCGTACGACGCTGTCGCCATCGCTGGCCCTGCGCGACGGCGAGCCGTGGCTGGCCTTCGGCACACCCGGCGGCGACCAGCAGGACCAGTGGCAGCTGCCGTTCCTGCTGGACGTGCTGCACGGCGGCGCGAACCTGCAGGAGGCCATCGACGCGCCGACGTTCCACACCAATCACTTCCCGTCGTCCTTCTACCCGCGCGTCGCCGTTGCGGGCCAGGTGGAGATCGAGGACCGGATGCCTCCGGACGTGATCGGTCGGCTGCGCGACCGCGGTCATGATGTGGTGCTCTCCGGGCCGTGGAGCCTCGGGCGGCTCAGTGCGGTCGCCCGGGAGGGCGACGTGCTGAAGGCTGCCGCGAACGCCCGCGGCGCGCAGGGCTACGCGGCCGGGCGCTAGCCGACGTCCTCGCCAATGTCCTCGCCAATGTCCTCGCCGTTCTCCCCCACGTCGCCTGCGCGGAGTCCGGCGGCGGCGTCGCTGACGACCTGCTCGGCCGTCGCCGACAGGGGCCGCCCGTTGCGCTCGGCCAGCTCGAGCAGGCTCGCGTAGGCCGCCTCCATGTCGAGGGCGTGCTGATAGGCGAGCACCCCCTTGGCCTGCTCCACGACGTGCCGGCGGGCGAGCGCCTCGCGCGTGCTCTCGACGACCTGCGTGTGCGACACCCGGCCTGCGTGCACGATGGCGATGGTCGCTACGTCGGCGAAGCCCTGCAGCAGCGCAGCCTGGTCGTGGGTGTCGCGATCAGCGGCCCAGAACACGTTCAGCGCCCCGAGGATCTCGCCGTGCCACCGCAGCGGGGTGGCGTGCAGCGAGGCGAACCCGGCCGACCGGAATGCCTTGCGCAGCGTCGGCCACCGCTCGTCCAGCTCGGCGCGCCGGGTGACCACAATGGCCGTCCCCGAACGGCACGTCTCGACGCATGGGCCGGTATCGGTCTGCACCTGGAACAGCTCGAGCTCCTCGGCCCGGTGCGAGCTCGCCGCGAGCAGCTCCAGCGTGCCGCCGTCCGGCCGGGTGACGACCACCCCAGCCCCATCGGCGTCCACCGCGTCGACGCAGCCGAGGATGAGCCGGGTGACGGTGTCGATGACGTCGTCGTCGGTGACCATGCCCGCCGCCGCGGCGGCGAAGACGGCTGCGGGGCGGTGGGCGCCCGCGCCGTGCTCAGAGCGAATCACTGGACTCTTTCCCGAAGTCGAGGCGGCGGGTGACCACCTGGCGGGCGATACCGGCGAGGGACGTGTCGTGAGCGAAAGCATGCGCGCGCAGGATGGCCAGCGCGTCCTCGGGGTGCAGGCCGAGCTGGGCGGTGACCATGCCGGTGGCCTGGTGGATCTCCGCGCGCGTGGCCCAAGGACCGTCGTCGCCGGCCGCCCCCGCGCGGGGGGTCTCGCTGAGCAGCGCGGCGCCGACCGCGTCGGCGAGGAACTGGGCCCCCTCCAGCGGCTGGGCCTCCTCCAGCGGCTGGGCCCCCTCCATCGGCTGGGCAGACGGGC
>JAVHVL010000528.1:0-7505 GCA_032160565.1 Pseudonocardiales bacterium
GGGCTGTCGGAGCGGCGCCTGCGACCGATGCGCCGGCATCTGCAGATGGTCTTCCAGGACCCGCACGCCTCGCTGAACCCGTCGATGACGGTGGGGCGGGCGATCAGCGACGCGCTGCGCATCCACCGGCTGTATCCCGGTGACGAGCGCGAGCCGGCGGTGGTCGCCGCGCTGGAGCGGGTGGGGCTGGCACCGGCGTCGCGGTTCATCAACAAGTACCCGGGTGAACTCTCCGGCGGGCAGAAGCAGCGGGCCGTCATCGCGCGGGCCATCGCGCTGGGCCCCGAGCTGCTGGTCGCCGACGAGCCGATCTCGATGCTGGACATGTCGGTGCGCGCCAAGATCCTCGGGCTGCTGGACGAGCTGAAGCGCGACCTCGGGCTGACCTACGTCTACATAACCCACGACCTCGCCAGCGCGCGGTTCTTCTGCGACCGGATCGCGATCATGTATCTGGGCAAGATCGTGGAGACAGGCCCCACCGCGGAGATCTTCGACAATCCGCGGCACCCGTACACGAAGGCCTTGCTGCGCGCCGTCCCGGACCCGGACCCGTCCCACGGCATACCGCGCGACCTGCCGCGCGGCGAGGTGCCCGACGCATCCGACCCGCCGGCCGGCTGCCCGTTCCACCCGCGTTGCCCGGAGTCGTTCGCGCCGTGCGGCTGGCAGATGCGCGACGTGCGGATGATCCTCGAGCAGCGCTGGACGACGGTGGATCCCGAGCAGTACGCGCGAGAGGAGCGGCTGGCCGGGGACGCCGCGCGGTTCAACGAGCCCGAGCCCAGCCCCGGCGTGGGCATCGTGCGCCCGGCCGCGGGGCGTGCCGAGGAGCTGCTGGCCGTCCTGGAGGACGAGCGCGACACGCACCCGGAGGAGCCGCTCTGGCACGGCGTGCGGAGCATGGTTGCCGACGATCGCGCGGTGCGCATCGAGTTCGTCGAGCGGGGCGTGCCGCGCCTGCTACCGGTAGCCGGCTCGTCGGTGTCGGTCTCCTGCCACCACTACCACGATCCGGTGCCCGAGAGCGTCGCGTCAGAATCCGCGGCGGTGTCCTGAGCGCTCCTCCCGTCGGTCATCAACAGAGCCGATTCGCTGAAGATCAACCGGATGGCTGTCTTGATCAGCGGGGTCTGCGCTGACGGCGGCACGTTGGCCTGTGGATAACGCCCGGCGGCGTCTCAGTAACCTGGGTAGGTGATCGACCTCAAGCTGCTGCGCGACGACCCCGACCGGGTACGCGCCTCGCAACGCGTCCGGGGGGCCGACGAATCCCTCGTCGACGCCCTGCTGGCCGCCGCGGACGCCCGGCGCGCCGCCGTGGCCCGGGCGGACGACCTGCGGGGGGAGCAGAAGACGCTCAGCCGGGAGATCGCCAGGGCGACGCCGGAGCACCGACCGGCCCTGCTGAGCAGGGCAAAGCATCTGGCCGACGAGGTCAAGGCCGCCGAAGCCGACGAGGCGGAGGCCGATGCCGCCCTGCGCGCCGCGCACCTCGCCGTCCCGAACGTCGTCGAGGACGGCGTCCCGCCCGGCGGGGAGGACGACTTCGTGGTCCTCGAGACCGTCGGCACCATCCCGACGATCGAGAAGCCGCGCGACCACACCGAGATCGGCGCGGAACTCAGGGCCATCGACACCGAGCGCGGCGCCAAGGTCAGCGGCGCGCGCTTCTACTTCCTCACCGGCATCGGGGCGCAGCTCGAGCTGGCGCTGGTGAACCTCGCGATGGAGCAGGCCGGCGCGGCGGGCTTCGTCCCCGTCATCGCGCCCGCACTCGTCAAGCCCGAGATCATGGAGGGCACCGGCTTCCTCGGGGCGCACGCCGCGGAGGTCTACCGCCTCGCCGACGACGACCTCTACCTCGTGGGGACGTCCGAGGTCGCGCTCGCCGGCTACCACTCCGGCGAGATCCTCGACGCCGGATCGCTGCCGATCCGCTACGCCGGTTTCTCGTCCTGCTTCCGGCGCGAGGCCGGCTCGTACGGCAAGGACACCAGGGGCATCATCCGCGTGCACTGGTTCGACAAGGTCGAGATGTTCTCCTACGTGCCGGTCGAGGACGCGCGCGAGGAGCATCAGCGCCTGCTCGCCTGGGAGCGGGAGTTCATGGACAAGCTCGAGCTCGCCTACCGCGTCATCGATGTCGCCGCCGGCGATCTCGGCTCCTCTGCCGCGCGCAAGTTCGACATCGAGGCCTGGTTCCCGTCGCAGGGCACGTACCGCGAGCTGACCTCCACGTCGAACTGCACGACCTACCAGTCGCGGCGGCTGAACATCCGCGCCCGCTCTGCCGACGGCGTCGGACCGGTCGCCACGCTGAACGGCACGCTGTGCGCCGTCGCCCGCACGATCGCCTGCCTGCTCGACCACCATCAGCAGCCGGACGGGTCGGTGTATGTCCCCGTCGCGCTGCGCCCCTGGCTCGGCGGGCGTGAGGTGCTGACTTCCTCCCCCGCCGGCCGCGCCTCCACTGGCGGGGGAACCCCCAGACCGTGAGCCCGGTACGGATGCTCGCCAGCGACCTGGACGGCACGTTGCTGCGCAGCGACGGCTCGCTGTCCGAGCGCAGCCGTGCGGCGATTACGGCGGCCGCCCGCGCCGGGCTGCTCGTGTCGTTCGTGACGGGTCGTCCGCCGCGCTGGCTGGACGAGGTCGCCGAAGCCACCGGCCACACCGGAGTGGCGGTCGGCGCGAACGGCGCCGTGCTCTACGACCTGGCCGCCGAGCAGATCATCTCCGGGCACTACCTCGAGCCGCACGAGCTGTCCGTGCTGACCGGCGAACTACGCACCGCGTTCGGCGAGGTGCAGTTCGCGATCGAGTACGGCGACGGCTTCGCGGCCGAGCCGGGCTACGTGCACGACTGGCAGATCAACCCCCGCACCGACCGCCGCGGGCGCCCCATCCCTCCGCCGCTCGTCGACGAACTCGCCACGATCATCAGCCGCCCGGGGCTGAAGCTGCTGGCCAAGGACCGCGGCGCCGATGTCGACGACTTCATGTCCTCGGTGGATGCGCTGCTCGCCGGCCGCGCCACGGTCACCCACTCCTCCACCTTCGGGCTGCTCGAGATCGCGGCTCCCGGCGTCACGAAGGCCACCGGCCTGGCCGAGCTGGCGGCCACGCACGGCATCGCGCCGGAAGAGGTGGTGACCATCGGCGACATGCCCAACGACGTGCCCATGCTGGAGTGGGCCGGGCGCTCGTACGCCGTCTCCAACGCGCATCCGGCAGCCCGCGCCGCCGCCGACGAGGTGCTCGGCTCCAACGACGAGGACGCCGTGGCGCTACTGATCGAGTCGCTCCTGGAGCTGCGCAGCGCGTAACCCGGCGCGGTGGATCTTGCCGCTGTCGGTCTTGGGCAGCGCATCGACGAAGCGCACCTGCCGCGGATACTTGTACGGCGCTGTCTCGGCCTTGACGTACTCCTGCAGCTCGCGCGCCAGCCCATCCGACGCCGCGAAGCCGTCGCACAGCACGACGACGGCCGCCACCACCTCGCCGCGCTCCGCGTCCGGCACCCCGATCACAGCCGCCTCTCGCACCGCGGCGTGGCCGAGGAGCGTCGACTCCACCTCCGCCGGCCCGATCCGGTACCCGGCACTGACGATCACGTCGTCGGCGCGGGCCTCGAAGTACAGCCAGCCGTCCTCGTCCTGCCGCACCCGGTCGCCGGTGTGCCACCAGCCGTCCGGCGCGGGCGAGCCGTCGTAGCCGAGGAAGAACGTCGGCACGCTGGCCGGGTCGACGCTCAGCTCGCCGTCGACGATCTCGACCCGTACGCCGGGCAGCGGCCGCCCCATGGAGCCCGGCGGTGGCCGTTCACCGGGGCGGACGCCGGCGAGGTGCCCGGTCTCGGTCTGCCCGTACCCGTCGGCGATCTCCAGCCCGGTCTGCGCCCGCCAGGCCGCTGCCGCCGGGAGGCCGAGCGCCTCGCCGGCCGTGATCAGTCGCCGCAGCGACGGGGCACCCGCGATCGGGCCGTGGCCGGCGATCAGGCGGTACTCCGTCGGCGCCATGCACAGCACCGCAACCTGCTCCCGCCGGACCGTGTCGAGCCGCTCGTCGGGGTCGAAACGCCGGTCCTGGAGCAGCGCGACGGCGCCGCACAGCCACGGCGCGATGAAGCCGTTGCGCGCCGACTTCGACCAGCCGGGCGCCGCGGTCGACCACATCAGCTCGCCGGGGCGGGCGGCCAACCACTGCGCCGCCTGCAGCCGCTGCCCCCACACGTAGCGCTGCCCGTGCGTCACCAGCTTGGGCTCGCCGCTCGTGCCGGATGTGAACAGGACGAACGCCGGGTCCAGCGGGCCGAGCTCGACGGCCGGCGGCGCCGCCCGGCCGGCGAACAGCGACGCATCCGGGACGGTGAGGACCGGACAGTCAGGCGCGGCGGCGTCCAGCGCCGGGCGGTTACGTGCGTCGCAGACCACGAGATCCGGGCAGGCCCGCGCGAGCCGCAGCGCGATGTCCTTCGGCCTCAGCTGCTCGCTGCACGGCAACGCCGCGGCGCCGATCCGCAGGCAGGCGAGGATCGACAGCACGTACTCGATCCGGTTGCCCACCAACGTCAGCACCACGGAGCCGCGGCCGACGCCTTGCTCGACCAGGGCGGCGGCAAGGGACCCGGACGACGCGGACAGCGAGCCGAACGTGTGCTCGTGCCGCTGCCCCGACTCCGACAGCGTCACCAGGGCCCGCTGCGCGCCCGGCCGCGTCTCCACGAAGTCCCGCACGAAGTTGGCCTGGCCGCCGCGCGGGCGAGCGGCGCCCCACCGCGGCGCCGAACCCGGCACTAGAGGTAGCCCGGCACTAGAGGTACTGCCCGGTGCCGTGCCCTTCGCTCTCGTCCTCTCGGCCACCCGGCCGCGGGCCGCGCGGCACGATGAGCTGACCGCCTGGGCCGACGATCATCTGCTGCTCGCCAGGAGCCCCGGGCAGCGCGCGACCGCGCATCTGCTCCAGCTGCGCGCGGGCGGCCATCTGCTGAGCGAACAGCGCCGTCTGGATGCCGTGGAACAGCCCCTCCAGCCAGCCGACGAGCTGCGCCTGCGCCACCCGGAGCTCGGCCTCGGACGGCACCCCGTTGCCGAACGGCAGCGTCAGGCGGTCCAGCTCGGCCCGCAGCTCCGGCGACAGCCCCTCTTCCAGCTCCCGGATCGACGACTCGTGGATCTCCCGCAGGCGCTGGCGCCCCGCTTCGTCCAGCGGCGCGGCCCGCACCTCCTCCAGGAGCTGCTTGACCATGGTGCCGATCCGCATCACCTTGGCGGGCTGTTCGACCATGCCCGTAATGTCGTCACCGTCATCGCCTTCGTTCCTCCCGTGGTCAGGCGTTGGGACGACTTCCGCGTCAGCGGTTTCGTCGTTCGGGTCGGACGAGGGCGCTGCTGAGTCCTGAGAAGGATTGGTCACCAGACCAGTGTTCCCCAGGACTGCTGAGTACCAACACGCAACCACCCAGGTCCCGGCACGGAGGCGGGTCCGGGCCGCTGCCACCGGGGGGAGCCGATGCTCCCAGGAAGAAGAGCTTATGACGGTGATGAGCTTCGACGTGGCACGTGTGCGCGGGCTGTATCCGACCGTCGGCGCGGGGACCGCGCACCTGGAGGGCTCCTTCAGCACGCTGCACCCGGAGTCGGTCATCCGCGCCATCATCGGCACACTGCGCTCCTCCCCGTCGCAGCCGGGATCCCGCTCGGCCCGCTCGCAGCGCTCCTCGACCTCCGTCCTGCAGGCCCGCCGTGCCGTCGCCGATCTCGTCGGCGTCACCCCGGACTCCGTCGTGCTCGGGCACAGCCTCGCCTCGCTGCTCTTCCGCTTCGCCAGCCTGCTGTCCCGCGACTGGCAGTTCGGCGACGAGGTCGTGCTGAACCGCCTGGACGCCGACGTCAACCTGCAGCCGTGGATACGCGCGGCCCGGGCGGCCGGCGGCATCGTCCGCTGGGCCGAGGTGGACCTCGAGACGGGTGAGCTGCCGGCCTGGCAGTACGAGCACCTGATCAACCGCCGGACCCGCATCGTGACGGTCCCGCTGGCCAACCCGGCAACCGGCACCGTGCCGGACGTCCGCGCGATCGCGGACCTGGCCCACCGGCACGGTGGGCTGGTCGTCGTCGACGCTGGCGCCGCCCTGCCGCACCTGCCGCTGGACGTCGGCGCGATGGGTGCCGACCTGCTGGCCGTATCGGCGACGACGTTCGGAGGCCCGACGGTAGCGGCGCTCGCGGCCCGCCCCGGGCTGCTGCTGGAGATGGACGGGGACGTGCACAAGCCGGTTCCGCAGCGCTACGAGATCGGCCCGTTGCCGGTCGAGCTGCTGGACGGCTGCACCGCGGCCATCGACCACCTGGCGGATCTGGACGAGCACGCCACCGGTACTCGCCGCGAGCGGATCATCGCGTCGCTGACCGCGGCCGGCGACTATGAGCACGGGCTGTACGAGCGGTTGGACGCCGGGCTGCGGAAGCTGCCGGGCGTCACGGTGCTCGGCACCGCCACCGAGCGGCTGCCGATGGCGGCGTTCACCGTGGTGGGGCACACGCCGGAGCAGGTAGGTGACTTCCTACAGCGTCGCCGGGTCTCGGTGTGGACGGGCCCGAGCGGGATGAGCGAGCTGATGACCGCAGTCGGAGCGGACGAGCTCGGGGGAGCCACCTACGTCGGGCTGATGCCGCACACCGCGGCCAACGAGGTGGAGCAGCTGCTCGACGCGCTCGGCGAACTCGTGGCCTAGCTCGAACGCCTGGCCTGGTCCAACGGCTGGCCGAGCCCGAACGGGGAGCCGAGCGGCAACTCATCGCTGACTCTTCGGGTAGCGCTAACGGACCCGCAGCAGCACCTTGCCCATGTGCTCGCTGGATTCCACCAGGCGATGTGCCTCGGCCGCGTCGTCAATCGTCAGGATGCGATCGATCACCGGTCGCACCGAGCCGGCTTCGATGAGTGGCCATATCGCATGCTGCGTCTCGGCGACGATCTCGGCTTTCTCCTGCGGCGGGCGCCCCCGCAGCCCCGCGGCGTGCACCGTCGCGCGCTTGGCCAGCAGTGCGCCGAGGTCCAGCTCGCCCGTCCGCCCACCCTGCAGCCCGAGGACGATCAGCCGGCCGCCGACGGCCAGTGACCGCATGTTGCGCGGCAGGTACACGGCACCCATGTTGTCGAGGATCACGTCCACGCCCGTGCCGCCGGTCTCGGCGAGCACCCGCTCGTCGAAGAGCTCGTCGCGGTAGTTGATCGCGACGTCGGCACCGAGCTCGCGGCAGAACCCGACCTTGCGGGGGGTGCCGGCCGTCGCGAACACGCGGACGCCGCGCTCGTGGCCAAGCTGGATCGCCATCGTCCCGATCCCGCTGGTGCCGCCGTGCACGAGCAGCGCCTCGCCCGGCTGCAGCCGCCCCGCGCCGAAGGCCATCGACCACACGGTGCACGTCACCTCGGGCAGCGCCGCCGCGTCGACGAGCGCGATTCCCTTCGGGACGGGCATCAGCTGGCCGACGGGC
>JAVHVL010000541.1:0-5418 GCA_032160565.1 Pseudonocardiales bacterium
GAGGACCCGCTCGACGAGGAGGACTGGGCCGGCTGGGCCTCGATGACCGCCGAGCTGGGCGCCGCGGTCCAGATCGTCGGCGACGACCTCTTCGTGACCAACGTGGAGCGGCTCGGCCGCGGCATCGCCGAGCGCTCCGCCAACGCGCTGCTGGTCAAGGTCAACCAGATCGGCTCGCTGACCGAGACCCTGGACTCGGTCGACCTCGCGCACCGCCACGGCTACCGCTGCATGATGAGCCACCGCTCCGGCGAGACCGAGGACACCACCATCGCCGACCTGTCGGTGGCCATCAACTGTGGCCAGATCAAGACCGGCGCCCCCGCCCGTGGCGAGCGCGTCGCCAAGTACAACCAGCTGATCCGCATCGAGGAGGAGCTCGACGACGCCGCGCGCTACGCCGGCGCCGCGGCGTTCCCGCGCTTCACGCCGACCGAGTTCACGCCGGCCACCGAGGGCTGACCATGATCGACGTCCGTCCGCCGCGCCGGGCCGTCACCGGCCGCGCGCTGGTGCTCGGCACGCTCGTCGTCCTGCTGCTGGTGCTGCTCGCGTCGCCGCTGCACCGCTACTTCGGTAGCCGCAGCGACGTGCAGCACGCGGGGCAGCAGCTGCGCAACGACCAGACCCAGCTGAGCGAGCTGCAGCAGCAGCTGCAGAAGTGGTCCGATCCCGGCTTCATCCAGCGGCAGGCACGGTTGCGGCTGCAGTACGCGATGCCCGGCGACACCGTCTACATCGTGGTGAACCCGGGGCAGAAGACCGACATCGAGAAGTCCGCGAACGCGCAGGTGGCCCAGCAGCCGAGCTCGTGGAACCAACGGCTGTGGGGCAGCGTGCAGGCCGCGGGGCGGTGACCCGATCCGCAGTGGCCCTCTCTGAAGCCGACCGGGAGGTCGTCGCCGCGCAGCTCGGCCGGGCACCGCGGGCGATCCGCGCCGTCGCGCACCGCTGCCCATGTGGCAACCCGGACGTCATCGAGACCTCGCCGCGCCTGCCGGACGGCACCCCGTTCCCCACGCTCTACTACCTGACGTGCCCGCGCGCGGCCGCGGCGATCGGCACCCTCGAGGCGTCCGGCCTGATGCGCGAGATGACCGAGCGGCTGCAGACGGACCCCGAGCTCGCCGAGCAGTACCGTGCGGCGCACGAGTCCTACCTCGCCCGCCGCGAGCAGATCGGGCACGTCGAGGAGATCGACGGGATCAGCGCCGGCGGGATGCCCAACCGGGTCAAGTGCCTGCACGTGCTCGTCGGTCACTCGCTCGCCGCCGGCCCGGGCGTCAACCCGCTCGGTGACGAGGCGCTGGCCCTGCTGCCGGAGTGGTGGCGCGCCGGCCCGTGCGTCCCGCGGAGCGACGGGTGAGGAGCGACGGGTGAGGGTCGCCGGCATCGACTGCGGGACGAACTCGATCCGCCTGCTCATCGCCGACCCCGCGCCCGGCGGCGCCCTCGTCGACCTGGTGCGGGAGATGCGCGTCGTGCGGCTGGGCGCGGGCGTCGACCGGACCGGGCGGCTGGCGCCGGAGGCGCTGGAGCGCACCCGGGTCGCCCTGGCCGAGTACGCCGCCGCGATCAAGGAGTACGGCGCGGAGCGGGTGCGCATGGTGGCCACCAGCGCCACGCGGGACGCCGCCAATCGGGGCGAGTTCGTCGCGATGGTCCGCGCCGAGCTGGGCACTGACCCCGAGGTGATAACGGGAACGGAGGAGGCGGCGCTGTCCTTCGCGGGCGCCGTCGCCGGCCTCCCGGGCGTCGCCGGGCCGCTGCTCGTCGCCGACATCGGTGGCGGCTCGACAGAGCTGGTCCTCGGTGGCGGGGAAGCGGAATTGCGCTCGTACAGCATGGACGTCGGCTGCGTGCGAATGACCGAACGGCACCTGCACGACGACCCGCCCACGCCCGAGCAGGTGGCAGCGACCGTCGCGGACCTGCGTGCGGCGATCCGCGACGCGGGGCGGCACGTCCCGCTGGACGCAGCCGCCACGTTCGTCGGCGTCGCGGGCACGGTGACGACCATCGCGGCCATCGCCCTGGGGCTCGAGCGGTACGACGCGGACGCGATCCACGGCAGCGTGCTGACGGCGGCGCAGGTCGACGACGTCACCTCGCTCCTGCTACGAATGACCCATGCGGAGCGGGCCGCCCTGCCGGTGATGCACCCCGGACGGGTGGACGTGATCGGCGGCGGCGCGCTGGTGCTGCGTAGCCTCGTCGAGGCCACCGGCGCGGCCGAGGTCGTGGCCAGTGAGCACGACATCCTGGACGGGATCGCCCTGAGCCAGCTGCGCTGAACTGGTACAGACAAATTGCCTCTCCGATGGTCTAGACCACTGTGCCGGATGGGGGTAGCGTGCCTGGAATCCCGTGAGACCATCGCGCAGCAGGAAGAGGTCAGAAATGAGACGAGGCTTGGTCGCGGCCGTCGTGTGCACCGTTGCCGCAGCGCTCGCCCTGAGCGGGTGCAGCAGCTCGAAGAAGAGCGGCAGCAGCGGCGGCAACACCACTCTCAAGCTCGTTGCCGCCGACTACGGCACCGGCCCGGACAACACCAGCCAGAAGTACTGGCAGGGCATTGCCGACGCGTTCCACACCGCCAACCCGACCATCACCGTCAACGTGCAGACCATCAACTGGAACGACTTCGACAACCAGGTCCAGACGATGGTGCAGAACAAGCAGTACCCGGACATCACGGAGGGGGACTACTTCTCCAACTATGCGCAGGAGGGGCTGCTCTACAAGGCCAGCGAGGTCATGTCGAACCCCGGCAACCTGATGCCGGTCTTCGCGAAGCTGGGCAGCTACCAGGACGCGCAGTACGGCCTGCCGTTCACCACCAGCTCCCGGACGCTCTTCTACAACAAGAAGCTCTTCACCCAGGCCGGCATCTCCGCGGCACCCCAGACCTGGGCGGACATCCAGACCGACGCGTCGAAGATCAAGGCGCTCGGCAAGATCGGCTACGGCCTGCCGCTCGGCTCCGAGGAGGCGCAGGCCGAGTCGCTGCTGTGGATGCTCGGCAACGGCGGCAACTACCAGGACGCCGGCGGGACCTGGACGATCGACAGCTCGCAGAACGTCGAGACGTTCCAGGTCGTCAAGCAGCTGGTCCAGTCCGGGGGCACCGAGCCCAACCCGGGCAATAAGAACCGCACCGATCTGTGGAAGCAGTTCGCGCAGGGGCAGATCGGCATGATCAACGGTTCGCCGGCCCTCATCCCGATCATCCAGAGCGGCAAGGTGCTGACGGACGCCGACTGGACGTCGGTGCCGATCGCCGGCAAGGGCGGCCCGCTCGAGAGCACGCTCGGCGTCTGTGACTTCGTCGCGGCGTTCAAGTCGGGCGGCACGTCCAAGCAGGCGGCGATCAAGAAGTTCCTCGACTTCGCCTACCAGGACAAGTACCAGATCCAGTTCGACAAGGAGTACGACCTGCTGCCGGCCACCACGTCGGCCGCGTCGTCGCTTGCGTCGGACCCGGTGTTCGGGCCGTTCCTCAAGGCGCTGCCGAAGGCCGTGCAGTACCCGAGCAGCACGGCGTGGGCGCAGGTGAAGACGCAGATCCAGCACACGATCGGCACCGCCGTCACCGGCGACCCCAAGCAGGTGCTCAGCGCGATCCAGCAGACTGCCAAGAAGGCAAGCTGACGCAGGGGACTCCCCGGCGCGGGTGGCGGCACCGCCCCCGCGCCGGGCTGCCGATCGTGTGGAGAGACGGGACATGACCGAGCAGAGCTCAATGACCGGCCGGCCGCGCCACGTGCCGCGCCGTGAGCACCCGATGCGGCGGGTCGGCCGGGCCGCGTACCCGCTGGTGTGGATCGGCCCGGCCATCGCGCTGATCGCCGTAGTCGTGCTGTGGCCGGTGGTCGTGATGTTCCGGACGTCGTTCCAGCACATCAGCCCCGACGGCTTCATCCTCGGCTCGGCGGGCGGCAAGAACTACGCAGACCTGTTCAACGAGCCGGACCTGCCGGGCGTCCTGATCCGCACGGTGGTGTGGGTGGTGGCCGTCGTCGTCGTGACGATGCTGCTGTCCCTGGGGCTGGCCCAGCTGTTCAACCAGCGCTTCCCGGGGCGGCGGGTGGCGCGCTGGGCGCTCATCGCGCCGTGGGCGGCGTCGGTGATGATGACGTCGCTGGTGTTCCGCTGGGCGCTCGACGCGAACAACGGCGTGATCAACGTCTTCCTGCACGACATCGGCGTGCTCAAGGCGTTCAACACCAACCAGGCGGACTGGCTGGGGCGGCCCTGGTCGGCGTTCGTCTGGATGATGGTCGTGGCCGTCTTCGTCTCGCTGCCGTTCTCCACCTACGCGCTGCTGGCCGGGCTGCAGACGATCCCGCAGGACGTCTACGAAGCCGCCCGCGTGGACGGCGCGTCGCACTGGCGGGTGTACCGCGCGATCACCCTGCCTTTGCTGCGGCCGGCATTCCTGGTCTCGGCGCTCATCAACGTGATCAACGTCTTCAACTCGTTCCCGATCATCTGGGAGATGACCCGCGGCGGCCCCGGCTACAGCACGAGCACGACCACGACGTTCATGTTCCTGCTGAAGCAGAGCTACATCGGCGAGTCGGCGGCCATGTCGGTGATCAACTTCGGTCTGGTGATCCTCATCGTGCTGGTGTTCCTGCGGGTCACGCGCTGGAAGGACCAGGTGAGCCACTGATGAGCACTGCTGTCGCCGAGGCCCCTGCGGTGCCCGCCGTGACCGCCGCGCCGTGGCGTGGGCGGCGGGCGCGGCTCACCCCCCGCACCATCGTGCTGGCCCTGGCGGCCTACGCCATCGCGATGATCTTCATCCTGCCGTACGTGGAGATGGTGATCGCCGCACTGCGGCCGCCGAACGAGCTGCTGGCCCGTGGCTACCTGCCCAAGCACTACGACTGGTCCAACTTCAGCTCGATCTGGAAGACCGGCTTCAAGGACAACCTGGGCGCCAGCTTGAAAGTGGCCGGCGGCTCGACACTTGTGGTGCTGCTCGTAGCTCTGCCCGCGGCCTACTTCACCGCACGCCGGCGCTTCCGCGGCCGGGCGGCCTTCCTGCTCCTCGTGCTGGCCACCCAGATGTTCCAGCCCGCCGCGATGCTGGTCGGCATCCAGCGCGAGTTCATCAGCTTCAACCTGCCCAGCCCGCTGATCTCGCTGATCCTCGTCAACGCCGGCTTCAATCTGGCATTCGCCGTGTGGATCCTGAACGCCTACTTCTCCTCCATCCCGGCCGAGCTGGAGGAGGCCGCGATGGTGGACGGCACCACCCGGCTGGGGGCGCTCGGGCGGATCACCCTCCCCCTCGCCCTGCCGGGCATCGTGACGGCGCTGATCTTCACGTTCATCGGCGCGTGGAACGAGCTGCTCGTCGCGCTGACCCTGACGCTGGGCGCACCGGACAGCAACCGGCCGCTGACGGTG
>JAVHVL010000557.1:0-14655 GCA_032160565.1 Pseudonocardiales bacterium
GAGCGTTCCGATCGATCCGGTGGACGACCATTTCGCGCGGCGGTGCGCGCACGTGGTCAGCGTGCCGTGGGACCGAGCATTGGAGGCCGGAGCACGTACCAGCCTGACCGCCCTCGCACCCGCCACACGGAGTGCCCTCACCGAAGTCGCGGCGGCGGTCGCCGACAACTTCACCGCCCAGACCTACGTACGCACGACCGATCGCGACCGGGTGACGACATGACAGCCCTCAGGCGCGCGCTCTTCGTTTCGTGTGTCGTCATCACGCTGAGCGGGGTGATCGAGGGGGAGGCACACGCCGATCGGTCCGCACGCGCCAACTTTGCGGCGACCGCCCTGGCCCTCCCGGCCGCCGCGGGCGACAACGTCCAGGCCGAGGACACCAGATTCACCACGGCGCACGCACGCAATCTCACGGTCGCGGGCGTTGCCACGACGTCGCTCACCTGCGACGCGTGTACCGGTCAGTCGGTCACGTACCAGGTCGTCTATGCCGGCACAGCCAGCTCCGTCGTCGCGGGCAACGTCGCGACCGCCTGGGCATCCGGCTGCGGCGGGTGTCACGGTTGGGCGCTGTCTCTGCAACTGGTGATTCTGAGATCGGCGCGCACCGTGACGGCGGCGAACCGAGCGCTCGCACTCAACGCGGCCTGCGTCGACTGTGCCACCGCCGCGGCCGCCATCCAGATCGTCGTCGTGGGCACGTCCGGGCGGCAACTCTCGAAGCAGGCCATCGCCGCCATCAGTGCTCAACGCGATCAGCTGATCGCACAGCTCACCTGGATGTCGGCGCAGCCGTCACCCCTCGCCGGTAGGCGCGCCGTCCCGCAAGCCGGCTCGGGCCCAAACGCCGCTACCGACGGCGCGGTCGCCGCAACGACGGCCCGGATCCAGGACGTGCTCACAGCCGACCTGCAGGCCGTCTCGGCCGCGCACCGCATCAAAGTAGCGCGCGGCTAGAAGCGCAGCGATCACCACGTCCCGCAGGTGACGCGGTCCCGCTGGCACCTCGAATGCGCAGCCGCTTCTCATGGCCGCCGTCCGATCCGTGGCCGTTCCGGTTGCGGCATGGGAGGATCGCTGTCCGGCTTGGCTCGGTAGGTAGCACCTCGTGTCAGGGGACGGTCATGCGCAAGTTCGTCATCATGGGAATCCAGGGCAGCGGGAAGGGCACGCAGGCCAAGCTGCTGGCTGAGGACCTCGACCTCGAACACATCAGCGTCGGCGACGTGCTGCGGTGGAACGTGCAGCACCACACCAAGCTGGGCGCGCAGGTGCGGCGGGTCGTGGCCAGCGGCCGGCTGGTGGGTGACGACCTGGCGGAGGCGGTGGTCCGGCAGCGGCTCGCCGAGCATGACTGGAACTACGGCTTCATCATCGACGGTTTCCCGCGCAGCGCGCGGCAGGCTGAGTTCTTCCTCGAGAGCTACGACATCGACGGCGTCATCAACCTGGATCTGCCCGACGCCGAGGTGCAGCGCAGGGTGCTCGCGCGCCGGCTGTGCTCGCAATGCGGGCTCGACTACAACCTGATCGCCCACCGGCCCCAGGTCGCCGTCGTGTGCGACGTCTGCGGTGGCCGGCTTGCGGTGCGCGACGATGACAATCCCGAGGCGCTCGCGATCCGCCTGGCCGAGTACCACGCGCAGACCAAGCCGCTCATCGAGATCTTCCAGCGCAAGGAGTTCGTCGCCACGATCGACGCCACATTCCCGGTGCGGGAGGTGCAGGCGATGATCCGCCAGCACTTCACCCTCCCGGCGCTCGAGCCGGCGCGGTAGCAGCTGGCGTCGTCGTCGGCGCTACCCGGCACGACGTCAAAGACACCGCCGACGCCATCACCACCAGAGCTGGTCCGCCGACTCATCGGGTCGCGGCTACGACGCTCCGGTGGGTTCCCCGCTGGCCGGGTTGAGGATCAGTCGTTTGAGGTCCGGGTGGGTGGTGTCGAGCATGCCGTCCAGGCCGGCCGCCGTCGCGTCGAAGGAGCCGCCGCCGATTCGTTCGCCGCCAAGCCAGTTGTCCTCGATGAAACGCAAGATCGACACCTGCGTCGTGAGGGTGTGGTCGACGTAGTTCCGCTTGGCGTATGGAGAGATCACCAGCAGCGGCTGACGCGGACCCGGGCCGCATCGCCCGCTCACGCCGTCGAGGGGCCGTCCGGTGCCGCACCGCCCCGCTCCGTTGAGGGCGTCGATTGCCGGGTCGTGGGACGGGTTGCTGATCGCGGCAGCCTGGTGGTCATACCAGCCGTCGGAGTCGTCGTAGGCGATCACGATCGCGGTGCTCGACCAGTCCGGCAGGCGCTGCAGCCGGTTGATCGTTTCCACGAGGAAGCGCTGCTCGAGAAGGGGATCCGACGTCCCGGCGTGGCCGTTCTCGTATCCCGCCGGCTTGATGAACGACACTGCCGGCAAGTGCCCGGCATCGGCCGCGGCCCAGAAGTCGGCCAGGTCGTACTGATGGTTGGCCCGGCCGTCGTGCCCCACCTCCGCCACCGACACCGGCGCGAGGTGATGTGGGTTGGCCGTCGACTTCCAGAACTGGAAGGGCTCGGCGATGGCCGACGTGGAGTAGTCCGGTTCGAGCTTGCCCGCGCGGTTGCGGTGGGCTGAGCCGCAGACGGCCGTGCCGTCGCTGCGTCGTGCGGTCGGACGGAACCCAGCCGAGAACCACCCCCACGTGACACCGGCACGCGACAGCAGGTCCCCGACGTTGCGGCCCACGACCGTCGCGCGGGGCAACGACCTGGGCGCACAATCCTCATAGGCCGCGGCGAGGTTGGTCGAGATCGTCATGCGCTTGAACGCGGACGAGCGCGGCTGCGCGACGTCTCCGCGAGTTTGACCGGCCACGAGGTTGAGATGCCCCAGCAAGGTCGGCCCGAATGTCGCGTCGTAGGAGTTGTCACTCATGGCGAACCGCTGCGCGTAGTTCCACAACGCGGTGACGGTGTTCCCGTTGTAGTAGTCCATCACCGTCGCTGGATTGCACCCTGACCCGTGCGGGCCCAGAGTCTGGACGAACCGGTCCATGGCGCGGTGATCGAACGCCTGCTGCTCACCCGTATAGCTGTGGTTGTTGTCGCACACGACCAGCTCCGATCGGCCCAGCGGGCGCGGGTTGTCCGCATTCGGATTGTGGTTGAGCAACGCAGGGGTAAGTCCGTTGACGGCCGGCGTTCCTGGCGCTGCGTGGAACGCCGGATAACTCGGCGGATTCGTGGCACGCGGATACGTCCCGAAATAGTGATCGAATGACACGTTCTCGTCGTAGAGCACGACGAGATGCTTTATCGCCGTTGCCGGCGCCATCGCAGTTGCTGGCGGCCGAGCGGATTGGCTGCTCGATTGCGATCTCCGCGCCGGGGCTGAATTCCTCGCCGGCTCGACATCACGGCTCGTGCACGCCGCCAACGCCGAGGAAGCAGCCACGAGGGCCAACAGAGTCCACGCCCGCTGCAACAAGTGCGATCAGCCTCCTGGCCAAGGTTGCGAGAGGGTCGCGTCTCCGGCGTGCGTCCTTCAGCCCTGGTCGATGTTAGATCGACTTCACCGCTCCTCGCGACGCCGTCTCAGAGACCCTGAAGGCCCGCGCCTCCGCCGCGCGGGCCCACCGGTGCCGGCCCGGCGGGCGGGCCACAGCCGGGTCGGCTGGGACGGCGTTCGGGGCTCAGGGCCAGCTGCCCATCGTCCCGGCGTGGGTCACGAGGAGCGAACGGGGTGGTACGAGATCGATCCCGTCCGGGTTGTCGAGGTATCCGGGCCCCGCCCCGGCGATCCCGGTGACGCCGTACTGCCAGACGATGTGGTTGGTGCGCGGGTCGATGACGATGACGCGGTGGTTGTAGTCGTCGTTGAGCACCACGTCGCCGTTGGGCAGCCCGAGCGCCAAGGACGGGTGGTCGAGGGCGTTGCTGCCGCTGCCCTGGTAGCTCCACAGTTTGCGGCCCCGATGGTCGAAGATGACGGCCTGTCCGGGTTGCGCGTAGTCGACGGTGAGGTACCGGTCGGCGCCGATCTGGTTGGTGTCGGAGGGATAGGTGACCCCCGGCGCGTGGGTGGACCAGTAGACCGTGCCGTCAAGGCCGATCTCGTCCACCCAGTCGCCGTTGATCTCGGTGACCAGATAGTGCGTGTTGGCCATCGGGAATACCCCGTTGGGGCTTCCCCAGCGGCGGGGTGGATCGTGTAGGCAGGCCTGGGTGGAGAGGCCCAGCACGTGCAACGGTCGATGGGCTCCGGGCGCGATGAGGACGATGCGACAGTTCTTGATGTCGGCGCTGAGAATCTCGCCATTGGGCAGCACCATCGCATCGTCCGGGTTGTCGAGGTGGTTGGGCCCCATCCCGGGCTGTCCCGGCACGCCGTAGCGGTAGGCGATGCGGTGCGCTGCGATGTCGATCAGCGTGATCACGGCTTGGTCTTCTTGGGTGGCGATGATGTAGCGCGCGTCCGGGGTGAAGAACGCGTCGTCGGGGACCTGAAAGGTCTGCCCGACCCGCAGGTCGCCGTGGCGGGGAAACTGCCAACGCACGCGCCCCTGCGGGTCGACGACGACGAGCCGATTGTTCAGCTTGTCGGCGATCAGCAGAGGTGCTGGCAACGCGGACGGCGTGGACCCTGGGCGCAGATGCCCGCCGGCTCCCGACGTGATCGGCGCCAGCCACGACGCGGCCGCCAGACTCTCCGGCGCCGACGGCGATAGCGGACTGCCATGGGTCACGGTCGACCGCAGCGCCTGCGCCGAGCTCGACGAGACGGCGGGCTGCAGTGCCGAGCGGCCCTGGCGGGCGCGCCCGGTCGGCCACAGAAGTGATACCGCGCCGAGGATCGTCACAACCGCAGCGGCGACAAGAACCGGTCCGAGCACGCGCCCTCCCGGCGCGACGGTCCTTGCGTGACGGGCGTGACGGGCGGCCATCAATGCGTAGGTCCTGTCAGCGTTGGGTTCCCGATGCGGAGAACACTACGACGCCCGACGTGACGGCCGGATCCTCGCCACCCAGCAGGTAGCCCACGCCAGCCACGACAACACCGGCCGCGTCGTGCAGCGGGGTGGGCAGACGCCCGGCAGGCGTGACCGTGTCGGTGATCGGATCGAACCGCTCGACGCGATCGCTGGCCCGCCCCGACTCGATCCCTCCGCATACCAGGACCTGCCCATCGAGGAGGAGCCCGGCCGCGTCGGTCAGCGGTGCATGCAGTCGCCCGGCGACGCGCGCCTGCCCGGTGGCTGTGTCGATTCGCTGGATCACGGCGGTAGGGCCGGCGGCCGTCAGGCCACCGAAGAGCCAGATGACCTGCTTGGTCACGGCAATCGCCGGGTAGCGCACCGGCACGGGGAGCGTCGCGGCAGTGGTGAAGGTGGCGCCGTCCGTGGTCTTCAACACCGACGCCGACCACGTCGCCCCGTCGTATCCGCCGAGCAGGTACGTTGCGTCGCCGATGCTTGCAGCGACCAGGTCGGAGCGCGGGCTCGGCAGCGACCCGATGACCGCGCCCGGGACACCGACCCGAAGCCGTTGCACGGTGGCGTCGCTACCCGACGCGCCGCCGCCGAAGATGACTCGGTCACTGCCCAGCTGTGCGCCGGCGGCGTCGTGCACTGCAATTGGGAGGCCGGCAACGGTCCGCGCTCGGCCGGTGCTCGGGTCCAGGAGGGACACGGTCGATGTCGACGATCCGCGCGCGGTGAGCCCCCCGGCCAGCTCGATATCGCTGCCGACCGCGAACGCCGAGGCCCTCGACAACGCCTCCGGTAACCGCCACGAAGCCATCTCGATGCGCAACTGCGAAGGGGCGGTCTGCGACGACGGCGAGTATCTCGGAGCCGATCCATCCGACGACGATGCCGAGGCCGAGGCCGAAGGGACGGCATGCTGCGCGACACCGGACGAGCAGCCGGCTAGCAGCACACAGGTGGCGATGGCCACGACCGCCGCCGCGGCGCGGCGCCAGCGACGGCGTTCCCGCATGGTGCGACTGACGATGACAGGTCCTTCCGCTGCACCAGTCGACCGGTGGCACGCGACGGCTTCCTCACACGGCCCGGCCACCTCAGTGTTGCATCTGCAAACGGCTGTCGGTCGCGTCGGCGATGGCCGTACGATCGCTCGGACCGCCCACGACGATGAGTTTTCGTCTCGCGATCGGTCACCAGCTGTGGCAGAGCAGCCTGCAGAAAGACGGAGAGCCCGATGTCAAGCTCAATGCTGAACTTCATTGCGATCATCGTCCGTCCCTCCGGTGCGATGAGCTTGAAGCCATGCTGATCTACTCGATGGGTGTCTCGGTGGACGGCTTTATCGCCGACCGCGCGGGCGCATTCGGGTGGACCGTCCCTAACCAGGAGCAGTTTCGTTTCCACATCGCGCAGACCCGCGAGCTCGGCGGCTTTCTGTGCGGCCGCAGGCTTTACGAGACCATGCTGGTGTGGGAGACGGATCCGTCGATGCGCGACAACGAGCTCGGGGCCGCGTTCGCCGACGTCTGGTGCGCTATCCCGAAGGTCGTCTTCAGCCGCACGCTCGACAGCGTTCAGGGCAACGCCCGGCTCGCCGAGGCGTCGGTGGCCGAGGAGGCCGCTGCGGCGCTCGACGCGACCGACAAGGACGTGTCGATCGGCGGCGCCGGCCTGGCCGCGGCGGCGATCGAGCTCGGCCTCGTCGACGAGCTGCGCATGTTCCGCAATCCGGTCGTCGTCGGTGGCGGCACGCCCTTCCTGCCGCCGGTCACCGAAGACGTTCGGCTAGACCTGGTCGAGACGAGGACGTTCGGCTCGCGCGTGATCTACGAGCGCTACGGGCGCGCCCGCCATGAGTCGGACTGACACCGCAGTCCGAGTCATCAGCGCCTCGCTGGACGGCGTAATGCCTGCCGGTGCACCTACGTGGACTAGCGTGCTGGGCTCAAGCGACCTTCGAGCCAGGCTTCGATGTCTTCGAGCGCAGCCCGAGCCATAGGGGTCGGGTGCCCGGTGAATCCGTGTGGCGATTCGGGGTAGATACGTAAATCGACATCGACGCCAGCTGCGGACAGTCGCGCGGCCATCGCCAGATTGTCCTCTAGCAGGATGTCCTCGCTACCAACGACGATCAGGACAGGCGGTAGGCCCGCAAGTTCAGCGAAGATGGGCGAAAGGTCAGGGTGGGTGCGGTCAGGCGCAGCTCCCGCATAGGCGTCGAGAAAGTATTCGCCGGCAATCAGGCGTCCGGCCGGTGTCTGCGCGGCAAGGTCATACGTACCGAATTGCAGCACGGCGGCATCAAACTCGGCGACTCTGCGGTTACGCAGCCGCAGAAGTGTGGTCATCGCCAGCGTCGCGCCGGCCGAGAAGCCACCGATAGCAAGCTTCGTGGTGCCGAAACGGGGTCCGGCGTGCTCGGCGAGCCACAAAGCGGCCGTCTCGCAATCGTCGGGCGCGGATGGCCACGGGTGCTCGGGAGCGAGCCGGTAATCCACACTGACGACCGCGATTCCAAGCGCGTCCGCGAGCCGTCTGTTATGCACGTCGCTGCTGGCGGCTGACCCCATGTAGAAACCGCCGCCATGGATCTCCATGAACACGCCCGCCACCGTCATGCCTGCCGGCATGTGGATCCGCACGGGGGTGCTCCGACCACCAGTATTAACCAGCTCAGTGACGGGCGGGTCAGACTCGGCGGGGGCGGACGTGGCAGCCCGGAGTGAGCAAAGCTCCCCCCAACTGCTCGGACCCCGGCTCGCCGCACGCCGCGCGTAAAAGGTCCGCGACTCATCAACCAGCGACCGCAACCTGGGATCAATCAGCGCCGGCAATCCGAACTGCACGAACAGACTCTACAAACAGGAGCCGCCATCCGACTTCTGGCGCACGGCTACCCCTGGACCGAACCGCCATTCGACGCGGCCCCTGAGCCGACCGTCGACCGGCTCTGTACGCGTCGCTGATCAGCCGTCGATCCCCTTGACGAGTGCACTGCTGGCAGTGCCCGCACGCGGATCCGCAACTGACACGCAAGATCATCGGTTGGACGGCGGCGAGCCAGAGCCGATGCTTGCCCGGCAGCAGTTCGGTTCGCGATCAGTCTTCGACGACGTCCTGGACCGAACGCGAGAGCAGGCAGAACTCGTTGCCCTCTGGGTCGCCGAGAACCACCCAGCTCACATCCGGTCGCTGGCCGACATCAACCCGGCGGGCGCCCAGGCTCAGCAGGCGCTCGAGCTCGTCCCGCGTCGCGACGCCGTCCGCGCGCAGGTCGAGGTGCAGCCGGTTCTTAACGGCCTTCCCCTCAGCAACGCCCAGCACGTCGATCGTGGGCCACGCCCCGTCGGGCGGTGCGATGCTGATCACCCCGTCGTCTTCGTCCACCACGTGCCATCCCAGCACGTTGCACCAGAAGTCTGCGACCATCCGGGGGCGCACGGCGTCGATTGCGATGACGGCGATCCGACTAGGCATGCGCGCCATCATCCCCCTGGTCCCGTCAGGCGTGCCCGCTGACCGAACGTCAGCGGGACGGCTCTCAGCCGTACCCGGCGTTCATCCGGAGATCTTGCTCGTGTCTCAGAAGCGGACCCGCAATCGAAACGGGCTCCTCACGCGCGGGCTTCGGCCCGGAGCAACTGCGTTCGGGCGATGACGGCATCGCGGTCGTGCAGACGCGCGAGGTCCGAGCACACCCGGGGCGCCGAGTCGGCCTGGCTGCGTGTCACCGCGGCCGCGCCGGGTTCTGTCCGGTGACGGGACTTGCGGCGTCGGCGCTCGATGACATCATCGATCAAGATCCGCGAGCCCCTAAGGAGCCGATCATGAACGACAATCACGTTTCGCTGCCCGGCAGTTTCCGTGAGCCGCTCGCCGCGGCCCAGGTGCTGGGGCCGGTCGCTGCGAGCACACCGATCGAGGTCACATTGGTGCTGCGTCGCCGGGTTGAACTGCCTGCTGAGCCCGCGCCCGGCGGCATCGACAGCGCGGACGTCGCGACTCGGTTCGGCGCGGATCCGGCCGATGTGGATCTGGTGACCCGCACGGTGACCGAGGCTGGTGCCCGGGTGATCCAGAGCGATCCCGCGTCGAGGCGTGTGCGCATATCCGGTACCGCCGGCACCCTGCAGACGCTGTTCGGCACCACCCTGCAACACGCGCGGGTCACCGATCCGGACGGACGGAGCGTCGACGTCCGGCACCGCACCGGTGAGCTCAGTGTCCCAGCCGCGCTGGCTGGAGTGGTGACCGCCGTTCTCGGATTGGATGACCGGCCGCAGGCACGCGCACTCCTCCGGGTCGCCCCGGCCGCTGGTGCCGGTACGAGTTACACGCCGCCGGGCCTGGCGAAGATCTACCGGATGCCCGCAGACACCGACGGGACCGGGCAGATGTTGGCGATCATCGAACTCGGCGGCGGATTCGGCCAGAGCGATCTGGACACGTACTTCTCCGGTCTCGGCATCGCCACACCGACAGTGACCGCGGTCGGAGTCGACGGTGCAGTCAACACTGCTGGTCAGGACCCGCAGGGGGCGGACGGTGAGGTCCTGCTCGACATCGAGGTCGCCGGCGCGATCGCGCCGAAGGCCGGCATCGTCGTGTATTTCGCGCCGAACACCGACGCCGGCTTCCTGGATGCGGTCAGCACCGCGGCACATGCCACGCCCACCCCGAGCGCGATGAGCATCAGTTGGGGGCAGAGCGAGGACGCCTGGACGGCACAGGCACGGACTGCCATGGACCAGGCCTTCGCCGACGCGACTGCGATGGGTGTCAGCGTCACGGCCGCCGCTGGGGACTCCGGTAGCAGCGATACGCCCACGGGCGGCGCGGCGGTGCACGTCGACTTCCCCGCCTCCAGCCCGCACGTGCTGGCGTGCGGTGGCACCAGCCTGGTCGCTGATCCGGCCACCGGCTCGGTCACGAGCGAAAGTGTCTGGAACAACGGCCCGGGCAACGGCGCAACCGGCGGCGGGGTAAGCGACACATTCGGCCAACCATCCTGGCAGGCCACCGCGGGAGTGCCGAACATGGCAGGACGTGGCGTGCCCGACGTCGCCGCTGATGCCGACCCACGCACCGGCTACCAGGTCTTTGTCGATGGCAAGGCGATGGTGTTCGGCGGGACGAGTGCTGTCGCTCCGCTGTGGGCGGCCCTAGTGTGCCGGCTGTGCCAATCCCTGGGCCACCGATTGGGTCTGCTGCAGCCGGTCCTGTACGCAGCGGCACAACCGGGTGTCAGTCCGGCCGGTTTTCGAGACATCACCTCGGGCAACAACGGGCACTATCAGGCTGCAGCGGGCTGGGACCCATGCACCGGACTCGGCGTCCCCGACGGAACCGCCCTGCTCGCCGTCCTCGCCGGCACACACACCTGAGACCGTCACCCGCTCGCGCAACCGTCGGTCGCCAGCGCCCAAGACACACCCATGAAAAGTCGCGTCCCCCGGCGGAGGGCCCCTCGAACGGCCTCTTGGTCGTCACCGCAGGAGGATCCCGTGCGGCACAACGACGAAAGGACCGCTGCGGGCGCCGCCCTCGTCCCTCGGGGCCTTTCGTGTCCGGAAGCGGGGCCTCTCTGACGCACCCATGCGCCTCACGGACGCGACCTCCCGCTGAGCGGGCTCGGGCCGGATTTACCTGGCAAGTCCCAAGCTGAAATTGATCGGCACTGGAAGCGACGAATGGTCCTGCGGCCCATATGCAATCAGCTCGTCCCGATTCGGCGCCGCGGCGAGGTCCGCTGACCCGCGCCGAAGCCGAGCACCAGATAGCGGTTGCCGCCGGTGCGACCACCAAGGAACTGCCACCTGGTGCGTCCCAGCGTGTTGCGCTAACCGCGCAACAAGACGTCCCGGTACACGCCGGTCTAGTAGATCGGCTCGTCGAAGGCGAACGTGCGAGCTGCTGCTGGATCAGGCAGATCGATGATGATCGTCCGCCTTAGTCGCACATATCGGGCTGCGAAGTCCCATCGGAGCGTGCGAGCGGAAATACCTATTCAGGGTTCTGAGCCCCATGCTGATGATGTGGGACGATCAAGCTAGCGTCAGCCCGCCCGTTGATCAGTCGAAGAGCTTGGTCGGACACAAATATCCGGTTGGTTTGGCGCCCGGTGCTCTCTCTGAGGACTCCACGCTCGACCAAGTGGGCAATCGCCGTGTTGGTCGCCTGGAACGAAGTACCGGTAAATTGCCGTGCAATCGCGACGTCAAGCACTGGGTAGCCGATCAAATTCTCCGCGACGACAAGAGCTCCGCCCTTGAGTCCCTGACTCCGCAAGCTGGCTATTAGCTCGTCCTTATATGCCAACATTCGGGCAATGTTCCTGATGCCGCGTTCCGATTGCTCCAAGACACCCTGCGAGACGAATCGCACCCACGGATTGAAATCTCCCGTGCATGTCGTCGTGAGCAACGCATCGAGGTACTCAGTCCGATGCGACTCGAGCCACGTCGATAGATCCAGAATCGGCCACTGCAGCGCCTTGTCTTCGATGAGCTGTAGAAGCATGACCAATCGCCCAAGGCGCCCATTACCATCCGCGTAGGGATGCAGCGTCTCGAATTGGTAGTGCGCAAGCGCAAGCCGCACGATGATCGGAATGTCGAGCGATTGGTTGACCCATTTCTCCCAGTCGCTAAAGCCTTCGGCCAAGCTGTCACCTGGAGGAGTTGGTACGAACCGAGCCTCCTCGACCCGCCGGCCCTTCGGCCCGATGTACACCTGCCGCTGACGAATGTCACCCGAATCGTAGGTCTCACTGCTTGTCCCGCGCACAAGCATCGCTTGCAGCTCACCAAGTAGTCGTCGACTGATCGGGCGGGTCGAGATTGCCTTGGCGGCATGCTCGGTAGCCCGTACCACGTTCTGGATCTCGCGCTGCTCCCGCGACATCTGCCGATCTTCTAGAAAATCGGCCTCGAGGACCTCGTCAAGCTCGGCGTAGGTTCCCTCCAATGCCGAGGTACTTGCCGCTTCCCGACGCACGATCGGTCGCACGAGCAAGTCCGGCCGAGGGAGCTGGGAGACTGCTTGATCGAGGCGCGCGATCGCCATGGCGGCATTGGTGGCCTCCGTCACAGTCGCGAGTCGGAGGTCGGGTTCGGCAGGTAGTGGGTTTGGCCTATACGCCCAATACTTGCCTGGCTCAGACCCATCCACCTGGGGCGCGGCGATCGGCATAAGCTCTCCGATCGGGGAGCTTCGAAGCCGCTCGATGTCCACGATTCAAGTTTAGCATCCTAAACTTGAATCCCGCTCGTGCGTGTGCAACCCGAGTTGAATGCTTGGCGTAAGGCATCAAGCTTGCTGGGTCAGACTTGAATCGGCGGCGTTCCGTTCAAGTCTGAGCGCCTCCGCCCACTCACCCAACGGCAGGGCATGACAGGGGTCAGCAACCGACATCAGCGTCAGGCGTCGCGGTCCTCGTCACGCCGTGCGACGGCGGGATCAAGCCACGTGCCGTCATGTCACGTGGCCTGCATCAGCTCGTCGGCAAAGCTGAACAGCGCGGGCAGGCCGCCGGTGTGGACGAACACGACGCTGTCGCCCTCGGGTACGAGGCCGCGCCGGCAGTGATCGAGCAGGCCGGCGAACCCCTTTCCCGAATAGATGGGGTCCAGCAGGATCCCCTCGGACGCACCGAGCACCCGGATGGCGTCGACCGACGCCGCACTCGGCACGCCGTACCGCTCGCCCACGTAGTCAGACGTCGTACTGATCTGGTCAGCGTCGATGCCGGTGGTGACGCCGAGCAATTCCGCGGCCCCCTGCGCGAGCTCAGCGATCTGCGCGGGCGTCAGATAGGCCTCGTGCTCCGCGGTCATCGGGCACACGCCGACCAGGCGGGTCGGCAGCCCCAGCAACTCGCACCCCAGCTGCAGCCCGGCGAGGGTGCTGCCCTGCGTCGGGGCGAAGATCCAGTCGGGGGCGGCGGCGGGCCGAGCCGCGATGATCTCGAGCAGCGCCTGCACGTAGGCAATGGCGCCCAGTACCAGGCTTCGGGTGGCGCCCATGCCGACGACATATGGCCGGCGACCCTGCGCACGCAGGGACTCAGCGAGCTGCTGCTTGCGCTCCATCGTGCTCTGCGCCGCATCGATGGGCATGATCGTCGCGCCCAGCAGATGATCGATGAGGTAGTTGCCCTGCACGGGTGTGCTCTTCTCGTCCAGCTTCGGGACCAGGTAGACGTCCAGCCCCAGCCGCGCGCACGCCGCAGCGAGCTGCCGCGAGTGGTTGGACTGGGACGCCGAACCTTGGATGACACAGTCCGCTCCGCCGGCCAGCGCGTCAGCGAGCATGAACTCGTGCTGGCGGACCTTGTTGCCACCGAGCGCGAGCCCCGTGCAGTCGTCGCGTTTGATGCTGATCGTTCGCCCCACGTCCCGCGAGATATTGGGGCAGTCGTCCAGCGGAGTGGGCAGGTGCGCGAGCGAGACCCGCGGCAGCGCGTCGATCCTCTTCTGAATCTCGTCGATGGCGCTGTTCGGGATCGCGGTCACGAGCTCTCCTTCCGGGAGTCACGCTTGCCGTTGGTCGCGGCGTGGACGATGCTCTCGATCTCCACCGCGGCGTTGCCGGGCAGCCAGGCGACCCCGACCGCCGAACGCGCGTGCCGGCCCGCGTCGCCGAGGACGTCGACGAACAGCTGCGACGCCGCGTCGACGACCTTCGGCTGCTCGACGAAACCGTCCGCACTGGCGACGAACGCGGTGATCTTGAGGACGGTGACGACGTTCTCTAGGCCGATCTCCGCCTCGATCGCGGCAAGCACGTTCACGGCGGCGATGCGTGCGGCCTGCCGACCCTCGTCGACGGAGAGCTCGCCGAGCCGCCCAGGGTGCTGAACCGAACCGGCCACCGTCGGCGTCTTGCCGGAGAAGAAATACAGCTCGCCCATTCGGGTGGCGGGAACGTACTGGTTCCTCGGCGCGGGCAGCTCGGGAAGCTCCAGCCCGAGCGCCGTGAGCCGATCGGAGATCTCGCGGTTCATGACGCCGCCAGGGTGTGCGGGGCGTCCGCGACGGCCACCCGGCCGTCGTCGACCAGCAGCGTGCCGTCGCGCCAGACCTGACGCACCCGGCCGATCCGCGATGTCGTGTCGTCGGCGATGCCGTCGAGGACCACCAGGTCGGCGGCCTTTCCCGCCTCGATGCTGCCGACGTCGTCGGCGATGCCGAGCGCCTCGGCCGCGCGCAGCGTGGACATGGCGATGGCCTCGCTGAAGGTCAGCCCCAGCCCGAGGATCGCGCATTCGACGGACTGGCCGAACTCCCGGAACGGAGTGAAGCGGACGCCCGCGTCGCTCGCTACCGAGAGGTGCACGCCCGCCGCACGCATGGTGCGTGCCCACGCGAAGTCATCCACGAGGTTCCCGCTCTGCGACATGGCGTGCGCCGCGAGCGTCTCCATCTCGCCGGCGGCCTCGGCCCCGGGCAGCAGCACGCGGTTGATGCCCGCCATCGTCACGGTCGCCGACACGGGGCGCACGGCCATCTCCGCGACGAGGTCGAGATCGAGGTCCGGGGTGCCCTTCTCGTCGTACCACCCGCAGTGCTCGATGGTGTCGACGCCGGCGTGCACTGCCCGGCGGATGCTCTCGGTATTCAATGCGTGGGCCGCGACTCGGCGCCCCAGCCGGTGCGCTTCACCGACCAGGACCTCGAGCTCGTGTTGCTC
>JAVHVL010000559.1:0-2636 GCA_032160565.1 Pseudonocardiales bacterium
GTTGGAGCACCTCTCAACGCTCGGGATCTCGCACGCCCACGCCCGCCTCGAGAACGTCGCCGCGCTCACCCCGCTGGAGATCATCGGCGAGAAGGTCATCCCGGTGGCGGCCCGGTTCTAGAGCGCCGCTAGCTCGGGCGGGAAACGGCGCGGCGGACGCGGGTGCCGACACACCGAAGCTGGCAATCGAGACGACAGGGCGATGCGGTCATGCAATGCATGCGTACTTGCCTCGCCCGGCTAAGGGGTCGGACACTGACCCGGTGAGGCGGGTGCGCCTGGTGGCAGTGTGCTCACTGGTCGCGGTTCTGACCAGCGTGACGGCAACCGCCACTGGCCCTGCGTCCGCCCAAGAAACGGACCCGTGCGCGGCAGCGACGATAACGGGAACCGCGGGCAATGACCTGCTCAAGGGCACCCACGGGCCGGACGTCATCGCCGGCGGGCAGGGCGACGACACGATCCGGGGCGGCGGCGGCGATGACGTGCTGTGCGGCGGCGGCGACGCGGACACCCTGCTCGGCGGATCCGGCGCGGACACGCTGTTCGGCGGCGAAGGCGTCGACCGCCTTGTCGGCGGACCCGGGCTGGACACGCTTGACGGCGGCCCCGGCGCGGACAGTCTGAACGGGGGTCCGGGCGCCGACGAACTGGTGGACGCGCCAGGTTCGCTCTCGGCCGTGGTGGACGACCTCGACCGCGACGGGCTGCGTGACTGAGCCTCGACCCGGAGCATTGCGACCATCAACGCGGCGGTGACCGGGCTCACGCAGGACCGCCGCGACGCCATACCCGCGATAGTCCTGAGCTCCAACGCGGCAGGCGACGCACGCTCGAAGCTGCTGCGTGTGATGAAGGAACTACTGGACACGCCCGGGCTCGGCTTCTACGCGGAGGTGTGGAGTTACACAGTCGTCGAGCTGACGCCGGGCGGTTTCTTCGGCGGCTGCAACCACGTCTTCCTCGATCCCCCGGCTTTCGACGGGCTGTCCGACCGCGACGCCCGCAACGTGTTCGGGCACGAGAGCTTCCACTCGTTCGACTGCGTGAACGGCGGCCCCGCGGGCGCCCTCGACGAGGGCGCCGCTATCTGGGTCGTCAAGACCTTCTTCCCACAGGGCCTCGATCCCGCGGAGACATGGGCGGAGGCCACCTACGGTACGAAGCTCTACTACCGCGACATCGTCGGCCAGCCGGACTACCCCCTGCTGGTGGCGCAACACCCCACGCAGAAACTGCTCGACGTCTACACAGCGCTGTCCACGAGGGATCCCTCGCAGTTGCCGTGGAACTCGCAAGAGCGCCTGACCAACTGCTACCAGGAGTGGTTCGAGCCGCTGGACCGCAACGTCGACTTCTACGCCGTGTGGCTACCGGCAGTGCAGCAGGCCACGGACGCGATGCTCGCCGACCCACTCTGCCGACCGCTCTGACGTCCACTTCTCATCCCGCGAGCCGATGAATCCTGCATTCACCAGGCCAGGGCGGGGTGAACTCGGGATTCATCGGGAGCTCAGCCGCGCCCGGACGCCGCGGAGACCAGCCGCGAGATCGCGAGCGCCGCTGCACCGCGTGCCCAGTGTTCGAACTGCAGCCGACGCACGACCAGTTCGGTGCGGGCGGCGCCGAAGCACTGTGCCGCGTACGCGGAGTGCATCGACTCGGCGAGCAGGTCGTACGCGTCGAGCGCTTCGCCGGTGAGGACGATGCGTTGCGGGCCCACCAGGTTTGCGATGCTGGCGATCGCCAGGCCGAGCACGCTGCCGGCGTCGGTGAAGACAGCCCGGACGGCCGCGCCGCGCGGACCGTCGGCGAGCGCGACCGCGTCCTTCCACGAGCCCACCGGCTGCCCGCTAACCTCGGCGACCCGATCCAGCAGGGCGGCTTCGCCGATGATCGCCTCGACGCAGCCGGTGCCGCCGCAGTGGCACACCGGCCCCTGCCGATCGACGGGGAGATGGCCGAGTTCGCCGGACACGCCGCGGGCACCGGTGATTAGTTCGCCGCCGACCGCGAGCCCGCACCCGACTCCGGTGCCGGCGGTCACGACGGCGAAGGACGAGCAGCCGACGCCGACACCGAACCAGAGCTCCGCGACCGTCAGCGCCCGGACGTCGTTCTCGACGCTGACCGGCAGCCCGGTGAGCGCGGCGAGCCGCTCGGCGAGCGATATCCCGCGCCAGCCGAGCAGCGGTGAGAAGCGGACCGTGCCGGTGGGCTCGTCCACGTCGCCGGACACCGCGACACCGACGTGCGCCACCCGTTCGGCGCGGTCCGGGTGCCGGTCGAGCAGCGTCTGAATCAGCGCGGCGACTGCGGCGATGGCCTCGTCGGGGTCGACGGTGTGCGCTTGGTGACCCGGCTCCTCGATCACCGGCAGGGCGACCCTGCGCGACTCCAGCACCTCGGCGCGCAGGTCGGTGATCACGCCGATCAGCTCATCGGCTGTGATCTTGACGCCGACGACGTAGGCCCGGCGCGCGTCGACCGTGATCGGGACGGCAGGGCGCCCCGCCCCGGTGGGTGCCCACTCCTCGGGCAGTTCCCGTACCGCGCCGGACGCGAGCAGTGGCTGTACCGCCTTGGTGACCGCGCCCGCGGAGAAGCCCGTCGCCTCCCCGATCTCTGAGCGGGTC
>JAVHVL010000587.1:0-2799 GCA_032160565.1 Pseudonocardiales bacterium
CCTCGGTCACCGTCTGCTCGACGCCGGCGCGCCAACGGGGCTCGCCGCCCCACCCGGCCGGAGGGGTCGGCGCGGCGAAGGCCGCGGGCACCGGGCTGGCGAGCGCGTGATCCGCCCATGCGATCGCCTGATCGACGAGCTCGGCGACCGGGTAGCGCCCCTTCGCATGCCCCGTCCTCAGCCGCTCGGTGGTGCCGTCGATCCACGCCGCGGCGCCGCGCAGCCGGGTCAGGTAGTCGCCGGCGGCGGCCGCGTCGGGCAGCGTGGTGCGCGCGGCGATCGCGAACAGCGCGGGCGGCCCGCCGATCGGCATCGCGCTGACCGTGTACTCGGCGAAGCGGTTCGCCAGCCCGGCCCGCCGGGTGGCGGCCACCGACCGGACGACGCCCAGCGTGACCCGATCGGCCGGATCGTCGACCTCCAGCGCCGCCGCCTGCGCCTCGATGCCCGCGAGCGCCTGGGCCAGCTTCTCCTCGGCGACGGCGGACGGGTCGGGCAGCAACGCGTCGTACTCCCGCAGCCCGAGGTTCGTCCCGATGAACGGATCCGCGGCCAGCAGGGTGTCGACGAGGGTGGTGGCGAGGCCACGCGCGGCGGAGTCGGAGATCACCCACCCATCATGCTGGGGCGCACCGGCCGGCCCGTCGGGCGGTACGTTCCGCTGATGCAGACGCTGCGCACCCCCGACGACCGCCTCGCTGCCCTGCCGGACTTCCCGTACGAGCCGCACTACGCCGAGGTGCCCGACGGCGACGGCGGGACGCTGCGGATGGCGTGGATCGCGGACGGCCCGGCGGACGCCGACCCCGTGCTGCTGCTGCACGGCGAGCCGTCCTGGTCGTTCCTGTACCGCACGATGATCCCGCCGCTCGTCGCTGCCGGTCATCGCGTGGTGGCTCCGGACCTGGTCGGCTTCGGCCGCTCGGACAAGCCGACGCAGCAGGGCGATCACACGTACGCGCGGCACGTGGAGTGGGTACGGGCGCTCGCCTTCGACGTCCTCGAGCTGCGCCACGTCACGCTCGTCGGCCAGGATTGGGGCGGCCTGATCGGGCTTCGCCTGGCCGCCGAGCACCCCGAGCGCTTTGCCCGCGTCGTCGCGGCGAACACCGGCCTGCCCACCGGCGATCACCCCATGCCCGAGATCTGGCACCGCTTCCGCGAGGTCGTCCAGACCACGCCCGTCGTCGACGTCGGGCGCTTCGTGCAGGCCGGCTGCCAGCGCCCGATGCCCGACGACGTGCGCGCGGGCTACGACGCGCCGTTCCCGGACGAGTCGTACAAGGCCGCGGCGCGCGCCATGCCCGGGCTGGTGCCCACCACGCCGACCGACCCCGCGACGGAGGCCAACCGAGCGGCGTGGGCAGCACTCGCCGGGTCGCCGACCCCGGTGCTCGTCGCGTTCAGCGACGGCGACCCGATCACCCGTGACATGGCGCCGATCCTGCAGGCGGCCCTGCCCGGCGCGCGCGACCGCAAGCACCCGGTGATCGAGAACGCCGGGCACTTCCTGCAGGAGGACGCCGGCCCCGAGCTCGCCGCGCACATCGTCGAGTTCATCGCCGCCACGCCCAGCCGATAGCCTGCATCGCATGTTGCTGAGCGACCGTGACATCCGCGCCGAGGTCGAGGCGAACCGGCTGGTGCTCGATCCCTGGGATGCCGAGCTCGTCCAGCCGTCCAGCATCGACGTGCGCCTGGACCGCTACTTCCGCGTCTTCAACAACTCGCAGTACACGCACATCGACCCCGCCGTGCAGCAGGACGACCTCACCACCCTCGTCGAGCCGAAGGACGAGGAGCCGTTCGTGCTGCACCCGGGCGAGTTCGTCCTCGGCTCGACGCTGGAGATCGTCACCCTGCCCGACGACCTCGCCGGCCGGCTGGAGGGCAAGTCCAGCCTGGGGCGGCTGGGGTTGCTCACCCATTCGACGGCCGGATTCATCGACCCGGGCTTCACCGGGCACATCACCCTCGAGCTGTCGAACGTCGCCAACCTGCCGATCACGCTGTGGCCGGGAATGAAGATCGGGCAGCTGTGCCTGTTCCGGCTGTCCAGCTCGGCCGAGCACCCGTACGGATCGGCGCAGTCCGGGTCGCGCTACCAGGGGCAGCGCGGACCGACGCCGAGCCGCTCGTACCAGAACTTCCGGCGCTGGCCGACGACCTAGCCCGATTCCGGTACAGGATGGGCGTAGCGCGCCCACCATGTACCGCAATCGCGAGCGGAGCTAGCTCCAGCGGACCCGGATCTGCCGCCACCGCTCCGCGATCGACGCCTCGCCGCTGATCGTGACGTCGGCGGGGCGGTTCCACAGCCACAGGTAGAGATCCGACGAGCTGCCGCTGACGGTGCAGTCGGCATCGACATCCGCAGCCACTTCGGCCGCCTCGAGGCGCTCACCCCCCATCGTCACCAGCCACGCCGCTCCGCCGTCGTCCGGGCGCAACGCCACGGTGCCGGGCGCGTCGATCGCGTTGTTGCGCCGGCGGGCGAAGCCGTGCAGCATCTCGCCGATCCCGTCCTGCGCGAATGCCACCGGGAACTGAGTGATACCGCCGGCGGCCGATTCCGCGTCGGCGCGATGAATCGCCGTCTCGTGCGCCTGCCGCCGCGCCCAGAACGCCAGGGGTGACGGCGCGGGCAGGAACGTGTAGCAGGTGAGGTCGGCCGGGGCAGCCCGCAGCGTTGCCACGAGGTCGGCGTGGCCGGCGCGGAACCAGTCCAGCAGCTCGTCGTCGCCGGGGCCCGTGCCCACCGTCGCGGCGACCTCCTCGAGGCTGTCGCGCGCCGCGGTC
>JAVHVL010000243.1:0-3121 GCA_032160565.1 Pseudonocardiales bacterium
CCATCAGCTGCTGCCACGACCAGCGGTGCTCCTCGCCGGTCTCGGTGGTGACGGTGAACTCCCAGCGGTCCAAGGGGGTGCGTGGGGTCGGCCCCGCCGACAGCACCGGGAAGTCCCGCGTCAGGTACTGGCCGGGCGGCAGCGCGACGTCGCTGCTGCGGCCCCGGCCCCGGAAACCCGGAGTGACGATGCCCATCACGTCATCGTCGCGGACCCGGCGCCCCCCCCCCAGCCCCCGCCACTCGAAGCCCCCGCCAGCCCGCCCGCCGCGGTGACCCCCGCCGGCGATCCGCCGGCCGAGTGACGTATCGCCAACCAGAGTGACGTATCGCGAAGATCAGAGACGGGATTCTCGCCGTCTCTGATCATGGAGATACGTCACTCGACGGAGGGGGTGGATGAGTCAAGGCGGCGGAGCGCGTCAGGACGTTCCGAGGACCTTGTCCACGAAGGGTCCGATCAGGCGGGTCACGGCGGCGGCGGTGTCCTGCGGATCGGAGGTCGGCAGCAGGGCGTGGCTGATGGCGAGCCGCACGAGGGATTCGGCGACCAGCTCCGCGTCGGCCAGCCCCACCTGCGGCCACACCTCGATGATCAGCGTGGCGACCCGGCTGGTGGCCACCGACCGGCCGAGGCCGGTGAGCAGCCGGATCAGCTCGCCCCCCTCCGCGTCGGAGACGATGATCTGGACGAGCGGCTCGTCGGACGCCAGCTTCAGGAACAGCCCGAACGCCGTCTGCAGCGCGGCGTGCGGGTCGTGGGAGCCGGAGCGCACCTGCGCCTCGACCTCCGCCACGAGCGCCTCGATCTCGCGCGTGACGTACGCGGCCACCAGCGCCTGCCGTGAGCCGAACTCGTTGTAGACGGTCTGCCGGCTCACCCCCGCAGCCGCGGCGACGTGCGACATCGTCGTCGCCGACCAGCCGCGCGAGCGGATCAGCTCGTCGACGGCCGCGACGATGGATTCACGCGGGTTCGTCGACGGCGGCGAAGTCGACCTTTTCGCGGACGCCGCAGTCCGGGCAGCACCAGTCATCGGGGACCTCCGACCACGGCGTGCCGGCGCTGAATCCCTCGCGCGGCGCGCCCCGCTCCTCGTCATAGACGTAGTCGCACACCTCGCAGCGGTAACGACTCACCCGGAGATCCTCTCAAGCCGCGGCGTGCGAGCCCGCAGCAGGCGTGGTCGCCGCGCCGTAGCGGGCCAGCACCTTGTCGCGCCTGCTCGGCTGGATGTTCGCCAGCATGACGTCGCCGCCGTAGTGGGCGAGCACTCGATGGTCCATCACCCGGCGCCACAGCGGCGGGAAGTAGCACAGCACGATCATCGTGGCGTAGCCGCTCGGCAGCTGTGGCGACTCCTCGAAGTGCCGCAGTGCCTGGTAGCGGCGGGTGGGGTTGGCGTGGTGGTCGCTGTGCCGCTGCAGGTGGTACAGAAACAGGTTCGTCGTGACGTTGTTGTTATTCCAGCTGTGCCGCGGGCTGACCCGCTCCCACCGTCCATTGGCGAGTTGCTGCCGCTTCAGCCCGTAGTGCTCCAGGTAGTTGACGGCCTCGAGCAGGCAGAAGCCGAAGATCGCCTGGATCAGCAGGTACGGCCAGATCGCCACGCCGAACAGCGCCAGCAGCACGCCCCACAGGACCACCGTCATGGCCCACGCATTGAGCACGTCGTTGCGCGGCGAGAGGGTGCGCGTGCCCATCCGGCGTAGCCGGGTCCGTTCGAGGCGCCACGAGTTGCGCACGCTCCCCGCGACGGTGCGCGGAAGGAACCGCCAGAACGTCTCGCCCAGCCGGCTCGAGGCCGGATCCTCGGGCGTCGCCACCCGCACGTGGTGGCCGCGGTTGTGCTCGATGAAGAAGTGACCGTAGCCCGTCGGCGCCAACGCCACGCGGGCGAACCAGCGCTCGAGGTGCTCCTTCTTGTGCCCCAGCTCGTGCGCGGTGTTGATGGCGATGCCGTTGAGCGCGCCGAGGGTGAAGGCGATGCCGAGCTTGTCGACCACGCCCAGCCCGCCGTGCGCGGTGATCAGCCAGAACCCGACGAAGATCGCGACGTACTGCAGCGGCAGGAACGCGTAGGTGACCCAGCGGTAGTAGCGGTCCTGCTCCAGCCAGGCCAGGACGTCCTCGGAGGGGTTCGTCCGGTCGGCACCGACCAGCACGTCCAGCGCCGGGATGACCAGGTAGATGAACAGCGGACCCATCCACCAGAACACGCCGAGCCCGGTGAGGTTCACCAGCCCCCAGCCGGCGAACAGGAACGTCGGCACCACCGCGCCGAGCAGCCACAGATACCTCTTACCGTCCCGCCAGTCCGGGCGCTCGGCCGTCACCGTGGCCTGGCCGGACAACGAACCTGCACGCATCGCACACCATCCCGAGTCGTGGACACCGTGATCACTTCGGTGAACCGCTTTACAGCAGCATGCACTTTGTAAAGTGATCGCGCAAGGGTTTCCTCTAGGGTGGAGACGTGCACAAGCGCATCTTCGGGATCGAGAACGAGTACGGAGTCACATGCACGTTCCACGGTCAGCGCAGGCTCTCTCCGGACGAGGTGGCGCGCTACCTATTCCGGCGCGTGGTGTCGTGGGGCCGCTCGTCCAACGTCTTCCTGAAGAACGGCGCGCGGCTGTACCTGGACGTCGGCAGCCATCCTGAATACGCCACCCCGGAGTGCGATTCCCTCGACAGCCTGGTGGCGCACGACAAGGCGGGGGAGCGCATCCTGGAAGGGCTCGTTGTCGACGCGGAGAAGCGGCTGCACGACGAGGGCATCGCCGGCGACATCTACCTGTTCAAGAACAACACCGACTCCGCCGGCAACTCCTACGGCTGCCACGAGAACTTCCTGGTCGGGCGCCACGGCGAGTTCAGCCGCCTCGCCGACGTGCTGATCCCGTTTCTCGTCACCCGCCAGCTGATCTGCGGTGCGGGCAAGGTGCTGCAGACGCCGCGCGGCGCCGTGTACTGCATCAGCCAGCGGGCCGAGCACATCTGGGAGGGCGTCTCCAGCGCCACCACCCGGTCGCGGCCGATCATCAACACCCGCGACGAGCCGCACGCCGACGCCGAGCGCTACCGGCGCCTGCACGTCATCGTCGGCGACTCCAACATG
>JAVHVL010000427.1:0-4967 GCA_032160565.1 Pseudonocardiales bacterium
AGGGCGGCCCGCGGGGCGCCCGCCGCCGCCCCGGAGCCGGCGCATCCACCACCCGTCACCCCCAGCACGCCGAGCGCCGTCCGCGCCCGGCCCGCACCCGCTGACCGACACCAGAGGATTCTTCAGATGGGACAGCGCAAGGACCTGCGCAACGTCGCGATCGTCGCGCACGTCGATCACGGCAAGACGACTCTCGTCGACGCGATGCTGTGGCAGTCCGGGGCGTTCACCGCGCACCAGGCCGACACGGGCGATGTGAACGAGCGCGTCATGGACTCGAACGATCTCGAGCGTGAGAAGGGCATCACGATCCTGGCCAAGAACACGGCCGTGGATCACATCATGCCCAACGGTGAGCGCCTCACGATCAACATCATCGACACCCCGGGTCATGCCGACTTCGGTGGCGAGGTCGAGCGCGGCCTGTCGATGGTCGACGGTGTCCTGCTGCTGGTGGACGCGTCCGAGGGGCCACTGCCGCAGACCCGCTTCGTGCTGCGCAAGGCGCTCGCCGCGGGCATGCCGGTCGTGCTGGTGATCAACAAGGTCGACCGCCCGGACGCGCGCATCGCCGAAGTCGTGGACGAGACGTACGAGCTGTTCCTCGACCTCGATGCCGACGAGCAGCAGATCGAGTTCCCGATCGTGTACGCCTCGGCGAAAGCCGGCCGCGCGTCGCTCAAGCGCCCTGCGGACGGCGGGATGCCGGAGGAGGAGAACCTCCAGCCGCTGTTCGAGACGATCCTCACCGCCATCCCCGCGCCGACGTTCGACGACGACGCGCCGCTGCAGGCGCACGTCACGAACCTCGACGCGTCGCCCTACCTCGGCCGCCTCGCCCTGTGCCGCGTGCACAACGGCACGATCCGCAAGGGTCAGCAGGCCGCGTGGTGCCGCGCCGACGGCACCGTCGAGCGGGTGAAGATCACCGAGCTGCTCATCACCCGCGCGCTGGACCGGTTCCCCGCCGAGTCCGCCGGCCCCGGCGACATCATCGCGATCGCCGGCATCCCGGACATCACGATCGGTGAGACGCTCGCCGACCCGGACGACCCGCGGCCGCTGCCGGTCATCACCATCGACGAGCCGTCGATCTCGATGACGATCGGCATCAACACCGCGCCGCTGGCCGGGGAGTCCGGCAAGAAGCTGACCGCGCGGCAGGTCATCAACCGCCTCGACGCCGAGCTGGTCGGCAACGTCTCGATCCGCGTGCTGCCGACCGAGCGCCCCGACACCTGGGAGGTGCAGGGGCGCGGCGAGCTGCAGCTGGCGATCCTCGTCGAGATCATGCGCCGTGAGGGCTTCGAGATCACCGTGGGCAAGCCGCAGGTGGTAACGCGCACGATCGGCGGCAAGCTGCACGAGCCGATGGAGCGGATGACGATCGACGTCCCGTCGGAGTACCAGGGCGTCGTCATCCAGCTGCTCGCCCTGCGCAAGGGGCGGCTCGAGCAGATGGTCGACCACGGCACCGGCTGGATCCGCATGGAGTACCTCGTACCCGCACGTGGGCTCATCGGGTTCCGGACCGAGTTCCTCACCGAGACGCGCGGCACCGGCTTGCTGCACCACATCCACGAGGGTTACGAGCCGTGGGCAGGCGACATCCGCACCCGGCCGAGCGGCTCGCTGGTGGCCGACCGCCGCGGCGCGACGACCGGCTTCGCGCTTGCGAACCTGCAGGAGCGCGGCACCATGTTCGTCGGGCCGGGCACCGAGGTGTACGAGGGCATGATCGTCGGTGAGAACTCCCGTCAGGACGACATGGACGTCAACCCGACGAAGGAGAAGAAGCTCACCAACATGCGCCAGTCCTCCGGCGATGTGCTGGTTCCGCTGATCCCGCACCGGGTGCTGTCACTGGAGCAGGCGCTGGAGTTCTGCCGCGACGACGAGTGCGTCGAGGTCACGCCGGCGACGGTGCGCATCCGCAAGGTGGTGCTCGCCGCGCAGGATCGCGAGAAGCTCCGGGGCCGGCGGGCCAAGCAGCCCCAGTAGCGGCTATTCCAGCCGCAGGATCTCGGCCGGCCGGGCTCGCTCGGCCAGCAGGTGCACCGAGGCGGCGGCCACCAGGATCACGGCAGCCCACGCGCCGCCGGTCGCGCCCCAGACCCCGAAGGGGGTCTGGAAGGCGGCCGGCGGTGGGAGTGCCGGGTAGATGTCCAGGGCGCTCAGGATCAGCCGGTATGCCCCCGCCCCGACGAGCGCGCCGGCGGCCCAGCCGAGGCCGACCACGATGCCGAGCTCGATGACGAGCGAGCGCAGGTGCGCGGCCTTGGTGAGCCCCATACGGCGGCTGAGCACGTAGGACACGGTGCGGCGCCTCGTGCGTGCGGCGAGGGCGAAGATCAGGCCGGCGATCGCGACCATTCCGATCATGATCGCCAGCGCGCGCAGGTACGAGAAGATCCAGGTCAGGGGGAGCAGGCCGGTTGTTGCGACGACGACGTTCGGCGTGACCTCGTCGAGCACGCTGTACCCCGCCCGATCGATCACGTTGCGCGCCGCGGTGATGTGCGCCGTGCTGGTCCAGACCTGGTTGTTGCGGTCGGCGTTCGGGTCGACGTCCCGAAGTGCCGCGCGATCGACCACCACCATCGGGAACGCCCCGGCCCGCAGCCCGGGGAAGACCCGCACCCTCGCGAAGACGTCGAGTTGGAGCTGGGTGGCGCCGATCCGCAGGACGGACGCGTCGGTGCCGCTCGGCGCGTTCACCAGGATGGCCGACGTGGCCTCGCCGGGCCCGGTGCGCAACCGGCTGACCGCGCGGCGCTGGGCGTCGCTGGTGAACGCGAAGTCGGCGAAGGTCGACGGGTCCACGCCGAGGACGTAGACCTGCTCGCCGCCCAGGCGCGGTAGCGACTGGTAGGCCACCACGGCGGTGCCCTGGCCGGCCAGGTCGGGGTCGGCCGTTTTCACGCCGGTGACGTCCAGGACGTGTGGCGCCCCGAGGTTGGTCTGGTACTTCGCGGCGATCTCGTGGTTGACGCTGTTGGTCAGCGTGCTCGTGTACGTCAGCAGCCCGCCCGGCAGGGCGGTGCACACGATCAGCCCGATGACCACTCCCCGCGACCCGGCGATCCGGCGCAGCGCGAGGTAGAAGCCGACACCCCCGCCGGCGACCCGGCGACGAACGCGCGGCAGCAGCAGCGCGATCAACCGGCCGACGAGCAGGAGCACGGCGGTGGAGCCGACCAGCGGGAAGATCACGAGCACGGGCTTGACGTGCACGATCGTGTGGTCGACCTCGATGCCCGACGTCGCACGGATATGCAGTGCCATGACTGCGGCGACCACGAGCAGCGCCAGCTCCCACGGCACCCAGCGCAGCCGTCCCGGCCGTACGCCGATCAGGCGGTCCCTCGAGGCGAGCGCCGCGATGCCGGCGATGAGCAGCAGCCCGCCGGTCACGGCAGCGATCGCGGCGAGCAGGGCGTTGAACGGCGCGCCCGGGCCGAGCACGGACGTCGGGCTGACCGAGCGCACCAGGGCGACCGTCGCCAGGAAGCCGCCGCCGAGGCCGAGCAGCGCAGCGGGTGCCGTCTCCAGGACCGCCTTGACGGCCAGCGCCCCGGGGCCGACGCCACGCGCGACCAGCAACCGGATCTCCCGCGAGCGGTGCGTCGCCCAGAACGCTCCGGCTCCGCCCACGAGAAGTGCCGCCACCAGCACGGCCGCGAGATCGATCGGAAGTACTGACCCGCTGACGCCGCTCTTGCTCAGCCGCGCCATCTCGATCATGTGGCCCAGCGTGTCGGCGGCCGTGCCCGTCGCGTTGCGCGGATCGGTACGCGTCACGTACGTTGCCTGACCGAGGAAGGCCGCCTGCGCGCGCTCGCCCCGACTGTTCGCCGTCGCGGCTTGCGACAGCGAGATCGACTTGAGCGGGATCGGGTCGTACCAGCTGATCTGCACCGGGCCGTCCGCGGCCGCCCCGAGCGTCTGCTCGTCGCTGATCAGCAGCGGGCCGGTGCCGTGCTCGACCACCCGACGGATGATCAGGTCGGTCCAGGAGCAGAAGTACCGCGGCACGTTCGCGAGGGCGAACGGGTTCGGCGACAGGCTGCGATAGACCCCGGCCACCCGGATCGGGTGCCCGGCCGTCGTCTGCAGGTAGCCGCCGGGTTTCACGTTCCACTGCTGGACGAAGTTGTCCGGGATCCATACGCCGGCGCCGCCGCCGGCCGGGGTCAGCTTCTGCACGTGGTCCAGCGCGCCCGTGCGGGTGTACAGATTGATCGGCACCGTCTGCACGGTCGCGAACCCGAGTTCGACGGCGTACGGGTCGCCGAGCGCGCCGGAGCGGCGCATCGCGTCGATCCCGGCCGGTCGCGCCTCGGTGACCCGGCTCGCCGGCAGCACCGAGGAGAACCCGGGCATGCTGCGCTCGGGGCAGTCATTGGCGGCTTGGGCCTGCAGGCTTGCCGTGTCGAGCGTGGACAGGAACAGCACGCCCGAGGAAGCCGCGACGGCCAGCACGGCGCTCGCAGCGACGATGGCGAGAAAGACGGCGGGGTGGCGCAGCAGCAGGAACGGGGCGCGTACCCACGGGCTGGTCGTCAGCGCGCCACCACTGCGCCGCCTCACCTCACTGCGCCGCCTGACCTCACTGCGCCGCCTCACCCCACGGTGCCGCTGGTTCATGTCAGCGTGCCGTCGCGCATCGTCAGCACGCGGTCGCAACTGTCCAGCGCCTGCGCATCGTGGCTGACGAGGATGAACGCCCCGCCCTCTTGCGCGTGCTCACGCATGGTGTCCAGCGCGACGGCGGCCCAGCCGCGGTCCTGGTGCGCGGTGGGCTCGTCGGCGAGCAGCAGCCCCGGCCGGAGCAGCAGTGCGCGGGCCAGCGCGGTGCGCTGCTGCTCGCCGATGGACACCTCGGACGGGTACCGGGTGGCCAGGTGGTCCAACCCCAGCCGCTGCATCAGCTCGGCGCCGCGCTCGCGGCCGTCGCGGCTGGGGCG
>JAVHVL010000430.1:0-3420 GCA_032160565.1 Pseudonocardiales bacterium
CGTCGTGCACGACTTCAGCGCCGGGACGATGCCCGTCTCCTGCGCGTTGATCGAGTCGAACTCCTTGTCGCCGTAGACGGCGACGTTGGCCTTGCCGTTGGAGTCGGCGGTGATCCACTGCGCGAGGTGCTGCCCCAGGCTCTTGTAGTCGGGCGAGACGTCGAACGCCGGCCAGATCTCCCCGGCGGGGGGCGCGATCGTGGCGTTCGGCGTGCTGAGTCCGGACGAGCCGGACACGATGAGGGCGCCCGCCTTCTTCGCCGCCTGCAGCCCGGACTGGACGGCACTCGGCGTGATCGCGATCAGTGCGATGACCTTCGCCCCCCACGACACCGCGTTCAGGATCTGGGCGTTCTGCGTGGTCGGCGTGCCACCGCCGTCGAAGGTGCGGGACTGCCAGCCGATGGCGGCGGCGGCCTTGCTGATGCCGTTCGCGGGGATGACGCAACCTTCGAGGATGCTGTAGCAGGTGATCGCGGCGATCTTGACGTTGGCCGGGGCCTTCGCCGGCGTCGTCGGGCCGGAGAAGGCGGCGGGCACCATCTCCCGAGCCGCATTGAGTGCGGCGCTGGATCCGCCCGAGCCACCGGCGCCGCCGGTACTTGCGCCTCCGCTCGAGCTGCACGCCGCCAGGGCGAGTGCGGCGACAGCCGCGAGGGCGGCTATCAGGGTGCGTGGCCGTGCTCTCACCGGGATCTCCTTGATGTGTGAAATGGGATGGATAGGAATGACTGCGACCCAGCCGCGTTACGTGCGGTCGGGCAGCGATTCGACTTCATCCGCCAGCGGCGCACTGCCGACGGCCGGGATGAGCGGGTAGCCGGTGTCCTGGTACTTCGCGAGGTTCGGGTCGTGGTTCATCAGGACGCGGTCGGCGCTGGTACGGATCCGAGCGAGTGACTCGAACCCCTGCTCGATCGACGTCGCGCCTCCGGGCGGGGACGGCCGCCAGAAGCTCTCGGGCAGGCAGGCGGCGTCGCCGGCGACGCAGAGCAGCCCCTCCGCCGTGTTGACCACGACGGACTGGTGCCCCTTGCTGTGGCCGGGCGTCTGGATCAGCCGGACGCCGGGCATCACGTCGTAGTCGTCGACGGAGATCAACTGGTAGTTCATGTGCGTGATCGACTCGTCGGTCCACTCGAAGTCGTAGAGCTTCATCTGCGACGGGATCGGCTTCTTCGCGTACTCCCACTCCACGCGCGATACGACGAACCGCGCGTTGCGGAAGCTGGTGTTGTTCTCCGCATGGTCGTAGTGCAGGTGCGAGTTGATCACGATGTCGACGTCGGACAACGCCCAGCCGATCTCGGACAGCGCCGCCTCGATCGACTCGTCCGCCTCGCGCCAGCACGGGTTGAGCTCGCGGTCCCACTTGTCGTGGTCGCGGATGCCGGTGTCGATCAGCATCTTCATGCCGTTGCCTTCGACAGCCGCGGCCCACACCGGCAGGTTGAGCTTCGTCCCGAAGCCGGACATGTACGTCATCGCGGCCTTCTCGACGCCCAGGGTGCCCAGCTTGAGCGCGGTGACCTTGTACTCCTGCACGTGTGCCTCCTGTCGTAGCCGGTGGGTTGTCAGTCGGATTCGGTCGAGCTCGCCAGCGCGCGGTCGATCGCCTGGAGCAGCCGCAGGTAGGCCGTGGCTCCGCCGTCGGGGTGGCCGATCGTGCGCTCTCCCACCCAGGCGGCCCGGCCGCGCTGCGACTGCAGGCCGGCGGTTGCGGCAACCGCCTCCTCCGCGGCGCCGATCATCTCTTTGAGCACAGTCCGGTCGTCGCCGGCGGCGTTGCGCAGGACCTCGATGGTGGGCACCAGCGCATCGAGGATCGTCTTGTCGCCGAGCTCCGCCTTGCCCCGCTGCTGGATGGTGGCCGTGGCGGTCTCGAGCAGGGTCAGGCAGCCCGCCCGGTCGAGCGTGTCGGTGTCACCCAGCTCGCGCGACGCCGCGAGCAGGCCACCGGCCACCAGCGCGGACATAGTCGAGGGATTCGCCGTGGCGAAGCGCTGGGCGGCGGTGCGCAGGATGGTGCCGACCGTCGCGTCGTCACCGAGGTCGGCGAGCCCCTCGCGGATGGCGCGCGCGCCCTCGCTGATCGTGATGCCGAGGTCCCCGTCGCCGATAGCGGCGTCCAGGTCCCGTAGCTCGTCCCGGGCGGCTTCGAGGGTGAGTAGCGCGTCGGCCAGCACCGGGCGCAGCGTGTGGACGCTCACCGGCGGAAGAAGGGGGAGGACGCCGGGGCGTCGATGAGTTCGGACAGTTCGTCGTCCAGCAGCGTGACGGTGATCGAGGCGCCCGCCATCTCCAGGCTCGTGGCGTACTCGCCGACGAGCTTCGAGGCGATGGTCACGTCGCGGCCGGACAGGATGCGCTGCACCCGGCCGTAGAGCACGTAGAGCTCCTCCAGCGGTGTGGCGCCGAGGCCGTTGACGAGCACCGCCACGCGGCTGCCCGCGGGCGGGTCGAGCTCGTCGAGGATCGCGGTCATGAGGCGGTCCGCCACGGCGTCGGCCGGCTCGAGCGGGCCACGGTGGACCCCCGGCTCGCCGTGGATGCCGATGCCGATCTCCATCTCACCGTCGGCGAGCTCGAACGTGGGCTTGCCGGCCGCGGGGAGGATCGTCGGCGACAGCCCGACTCCGGCGGTACGCGTCGCGGCGACGGCCTTCTCCGCGATCCGCGCGACCTCCTCGAGGGTGTCACCACGCTCCGCGGCCGCGCCCGCGCACTTGTACGCGACCACCATCCCGGCGACGCCACGCCGGGTGTCCGCGCGGCCCGCCGGTGCGCTGAGCACGTCGTCGGTCACGAGCACCGTCTTCGTGGCGATGCCGTCCAGGTCGGCGAGGTCGGCGGCGAGCCCGAAGTTGAGTACGTCGCCGCCGTAGTTGCCGAACAGGTACAGCACGCCGCGGCCCGAGTTCGACGCCTTCGTCGCGGCGTACACCTGCTCGCCCGACGGGGAGGAGAAGACGTTGCCGACGGCGACGCCGGAGCACAGCCCGACACCGACGTAGCCGAGGAACACCGGCAGGTGCCCCGAGCCGCCGCCGGTGACGATGCCTACCCGATCGCCGGGGGCGTCCGCGCGGACGATCGACCGCGGCTCGCCGGGCACCGCGCACAGCTGGTCGGGGTGAGCGGCCAAGATCGCGTCGAGCACCTCGTCGACGAAGTTGTCCGGGTCGTTGATGAGCTTTCTCATGCGAAGCTGTCCTCTCCTACGGCGCGCTGCCATAGGTCGTCGAAGGTGTGAGTGGGGCCGCCGAGCAGCAGCGCGCGTCCGCCCGAGATGGCCCTCGTCTGGGCGGCCACGCGCTGGCCCGGCGGCAGGATGTCCACGTCCTTGGCGTGCGCCAGACCCACGATCCGGCGGATCATCTCCATGCCGGCGAAGCGCGCGGCATCTCCGATCAGGTGGTC